>CALWFS010000133.1 GCA_944377705.1 uncultured Mediterraneibacter sp.
GGATAAAACGTGCCTTCCTCCATGACCGGTGTGATCCGCTTACTCTGCCCGAACTTCCCTCCTGTACAGATATCGGACACGGAAACGCCTTTTCCGTCAACGTCCCATGCGCCTTCACACTGATTAGCGGCTGTGGCGCCGCCCCACATAAAATCTTTTGAAAATCCCATTTTATCATCCTCCTATTACAAGTCTTTCATCTTCTACGGTTACTCCGCCAAGCGCTTCCGCATTAGTAATAATGATCGGCGTCTGGATCTCGCACCCTGCTTTCCTGATCGCCTCGATATCAAACTCCAGAAGAAGCTCCCCTTTTCTGAAATGCTCCCCGCTGTGAATGTGTGCCTTAAACGGCGCTCCGTTCAGCGTGACCGTTTCAAGCCCCACATGGATCAGCATCTCGATTCCCTGATCGGATCTTAAGCCCAGGGCGTGTAATGTGTCTAATACATTCTCGCATACTCCGTCAAAAGGCGCAAACACCTTTCCCTCAGATGGGATGACCGCGCATCCCTCCCCCAGGATTCCCGATGCAAACGTATTGTCCTTAACCTCTGAAAGCGGAATGATCTGTCCTTTCACAGGACACGCGATCTCAACTTTTCCTTCCGGAACATTCACGGCATCCTTATCCGCAGCTTTCGTTATGTCTTTTGCACCCACAGACGTTTCCGGCTTCTCGTTCTTTGTCATAATAAATGCCAGTACAAAGGACAGGAGCAGAGCCAGCACAAAAATGCCGACGCCAAACATAAAATTGTTTCCTCCATCCGGAGAGATAAACTGCACCAGCGCTGTCAGACATGGTGTTGCAAATGCATAGCCTTTCAGCTGGACCAATCCTGACAGAAATCCACAGATACCGCTGGCAATACACGCAGCTGCCATTGGCTTTTTCAGCTTCAGGGTGACTCCGTACATGGCCGGTTCTGTCACTCCTGCAAGAAGAGCGGATATGCCCGCAGGAAACGCCATCTGCTTCATTGCTTTGTCCTTTGTCTTAAAGGCAACTCCGAAAGTCGCGCCCGCCTGAGCCGTGTTGCTGCACAGCATCGCAGGTATGAGCATCATATCATACCCCGGATCCGCAAGGGCCAGCAGGCATGCGGGCACGAACGCCCAGTGCATCCCGGTCATTACGATAAACGGCATAAGCCCCGCGAAAATGAGCATTGCCAGCCATGGTGCGAATCCATACACACTGTTGATGACAAACTGCAGGCCATTTCCTACCATGAACCCCAGCGGAGCCAGCAGGCAGAGCATGATGGGCGCTGTGACCGCCACGATGATCAGAGGTTTTAAGAAGTTCTTCGACCAGTCCGGGCTGAACCGGTCCACCAGCATCTCCACATATTTCAGGAGAATGGTCGAGAGCATGGCCGGGATGATGGACGAGGAGTAGCTTCCATGTGTCACCGGGATCACACCGAACAGATAGGTTGCCGTCTCTCCTCCTAAAAGTGTGATCACATCCGGATAGATGAGCACGGATGCCACCATCACGGCAAGGTAGGAATTACAGTTCAGCTTTCTTGACGCCGTAAAAGCAACGATCACCGGCAGGAAATAAAAGGGCGCGTCTCCAAGCGCGTTCATCAGGATATAAGTATCACTCGTGTCCGACATCACCCCGAGAAGCGTTGGCCCGAAGATCACAAGCAGCACCTTGATAAGACCGCCCGCTATGATCGCCGGGAACAGAGGCGACATACAGCCCGATATAAAGTCAAGCGCTGTTATGATTGGATTCACTTTCTTCTTTTCCCCGGATTCTTCCGCTCCGGGAACATCGCCGATCCCTGTTATCTCTGTCACCTCTTTATATACATTGTTTACGGAGTTACCTATGATCACCTGGTACTGTCCTCCGGCAATATTGATTCCCATCACGCCGCTGATCTGCTCCACCTCCTGTTTTTTGGGGATGCTTTGGTCCTTAAGGACAAATCTCAGCCTTGTCATGCAGTGTGTCACTGATGTGATATTGGCGGCTCCCCCTACTGCCGATACGACCGCCTCGGCAATTTCTCTGTTTTTGTCTGCCATTGTCTCTTCCTCCTGTCTGCTTCCTGGAATATTCATGTAGTCCGTGTAGTTAGTGTAGTCATGCGCCGTCTTTTTGCGGCGCTGTATGTATTCCGGTTCCTGCGCGCTTTTCCCCGGAAATGGAAAAACCTTCCACAACAGGCCCGCGCCGCGCGCAGATAGCCTGTCATGGAAGGTAATGCCCGATCTGGTTACAATCCTTCTTTCGTACATATCCGATTGATATGCAGGATCAAATATAATTTTTCTTCTTTCGATAGGTCAATCTTTAGCTTTCTGTGGAAATATCCGGCAATCTGATCCACACACGCCGCGATCTTTGGAAACTCCTCCTGCATGGACAGATACATAATGCCATTATCAGAATCCAGCGTCTGTTGACTTGCGATCCGGTTGAGCAGGTACATCAGATGAGAACAATACCTGGCAAAATTAAAGGAATCCCTCTCGATCATGATCCCCATTTCATCCTCCACGATACTGATCGTATCCTCCAGGATCTCATCATACTGTCTCTGCAGGTCCTCTGTGACGTCGGTCCTGCTTTTCGTATTGTATCGTGCGTTCACAAACCCCATCGCGATGCCCGACGCCTCATTCTGATTGAGCCTGATGTGGAAACGGCGCTCGATCTGCTTTACAGCATATCTCCCAAGTTTTGCTTCCGATGGAAAAGACTGTTCCACTTCATAGATCAGAGGCATCTGTACATAAATTTCTTTTTTTGCCCTCTGGATACAGAAATTTATATGGTCTGACATTGTCACGACCAGATTGGGATTCAATTCATAATCCAGCTCATTGCGGGCAATATCCACAAGCTTCGCGGTAAAATGAATAACCGTCTCAGGAATCTCGTTAAAGAGCTCGATATATTTGGGGTCAATGTCATAAAATGTCCGTGTGATCAGGTTCAGATCTTCCAGCTCATAAGGCGTCTTGGGAAAGCCGATTCCCTTTCCCACTGCGATCAGCTCTTTCCCCTCTCCGTCAACACAGATAGCGAAATTATTATTCAGCTTCTTTACAATACGCATTTTTGTCTCCAACAAAAAAACTCCTCAAGGCACAAAAACACGTCACTCTGTAAGTGACTCATGTCATCAGTAATGCCTCAAAGAGTAACAATCTAATTGACGTATAGATTATATCAAAGCTCACCTTTTATGTCCATTGTCATATCAGACAAATAACGAAACCTTATTTTAGTAAATTTATACAGAAAATCTGCAGGCTAAAAAGAAGCTCTGCTCCCAATCACTCTTCCTCAAATCTGTCAAGAGCAAATTCTAGAGCCAGATTGACAAACTTATTAAAAGAAATTCCTTTTTTCTGACTTATGGCGCTTCCTCTTTCAACAAGGTCAGCATCCAATCTCAGGTTCTTCACCACATATTTTTCTTCTTTTTCGATCGTCCCTATATTATTGGTTTTCTGTGTTTTGTTCTGGATTGCAGACGCAATCGGATCAAGCACTGCAGAAGCGATTCTTGGAATTATCGCTTTTATCGCAATCGGAAGTTTTGTAATCCAAATCGGCATTCTGACGTCAATCATTACCCTTTCTTCAATCGGGTGCTTTATCTATGGGGTATGGAGGATATACGAAAGTAAAAAGCATCCTAAATTTAAATTGTTTGAAATTGAAGAGGATGAAAACCTGAAATGTTATCAGATATTTGAAAAATATAATCTGTCATCTATATTTCCGGTCAGTACAATGATTTCTGATCACGACCATCTGACCTGCAAAGACAGTAACGTATTAGAACACTCCAGATGGAGTTTTGATGAATATCGCAGGACGTGTACTCTTTCAGCGGAATTTGATATGTTCAGCCAGATCATTCCTGAAATGGACAAAAAATACAGGTATCCGGATACAGATTCCGAGCGCAATACCATTGATCTTGAGGCCTTTTGGAGAGACCATACGAACTGTCATCCAATCATTGCAAAGTATGACGACTCTGTCACAAAATACTTTGGCGATGTATCCTCAGACACCCTCCGTATGCCTAATGATATCCGGGAACAGTATATAAAAATCATAGATGAGATTTTAGAATCGCTGCCCCAATTCCCCGCTGCGATAAATGACTTTCTCAAAAAATATCATAAAATAGATGTAAATAATTTCACCCTGACTGTAGCCAGACAAGGTTATGGATGGGAAAACGGGAAAGAAATTCAGGACATATTATATAATACTTTTGTGTTAGAGACTCCGAATTTTCATTCCTATATCACTTCCGATGCTTTTGAAACTTTAATCCAAAACTATGATAACTATTTGGAAAGCCTGAAAAGCTTTAATATAGATAAAAAGGGAACTTTTATAGGCGCTGAAGGAGAAAGACAAGTTTACAATGAATTAAAATTCTTCACGAATAATATGAAAATTCTTCAGAATATCAGGCTGGAAGTAAATGGGGAATCCATTGAATCCGATCTGATCGTAATATGCAATCAGGGAATTTTTATAATCGAAGTCAAAAATCTGGGAAGCACAGGAAAATATAATATAACAGTAGAACGTGACGGCCGCTGGACAAAGGAATACGAAAACGGGAAATCCGAAACCATGTCTTCTATAACACAGCAAAACATTTGACATATTCACGGAATTGAGACGATCATCAACGACGCACTCGGAAATTCCGGTGACAACTGGCTGGAAGCTCATTCACTCATTGTTTTTGCTAATGATACGATCAACATTAAAAACGAATCAAATTCCGTGATTATCAGAAAAACGGAAATAGTAAATGAAATCCGAAGACATGAGCGAGTCTTAAACGAAGATAAGATAGAGCAGATTTACCACATTTTACAGGAAAACAATCTGCCGCCATTAGACTATGAGATAGAAAACTAGTACGATAAAGTAATCGTTTCTCATATCTGCCTGTTAGTAAGTATGAAAGAACTAGAACCACATTTAAAGGCATGCATTGAATTTGTCAATACAGTAGAAAACATCTCTGATGCCTGCTTTAAACGCTATTTCGATAACAATAGTGACAACGGCGGCAATTACAACGAAAACAATGCATCAGGTGACAGCGCACCTGCTCCAGACACAGAGTAACATCACTATCTGAATAAAGGAGAAAAAAGACAGTCTGCTTGTAATTTAGACAAGCAGACCGTCTTTTTCTTTTGCTCTTACTTTAAGGTTTTGTTATACTCTTTCAAACCTTAACTGCCTATTTATAATTTACGATCTTTCCAAAATCTGCTTTCAGGGAAGCTCCGCCTACAAGACCTCCGTCAATGTCAGCCTGAGCGAAAAGCTCTGCCGCATTTCCTGCGTTTACGGAACCGCCATACTGGATGCGGATCGCCTCTGCGGTCGCCTCATCATAAACTTCAGCGATGCACTCACGGATGCCCTTGCATACTTCCTCAGCCTGCTCTGTTGTAGCTGTCTTGCCTGTTCCAATCGCCCAGATCGGCTCGTAAGCGATGACCATTGTCTTAGCCTGGTCAGATGTTACGTTCTGGAGACCAACCTTTACCTGCTGTCGGATGAAATCCATAGTCACGCCCTGCTCTCTCTGCTCCAGAGTCTCGCCGCAGCACATGATCGGTGTGATGCCGTGTTCAAGCGCTTTGAGGACTTTCTTGTTTACATCCTCGTTTGTCTCGCCAAAGTAATCTCTTCTCTCAGAGTGTCCGAGAACAACATATTTCACGCCTGCGTCTACGAGCATAGCCGGAGCGATCTCTCCTGTATAAGCTCCGCTCTCCTCAAAATACATATTCTCAGCGCCTACCTGGATATTCGTACCTTTTACAGCCTCAACGACCGGTACGATATCGATTGCCGGTACACAGAATACTACATCTCCCTCATCATTAGCTACGAGTGGCTTCAGCTCTTCTACAAGCGCAACTGCCTCGCTGGGAGTCTTGTTCATTTTCCAGTTGCCTGCAATGATTTTTT
>CALWFS010000134.1 GCA_944377705.1 uncultured Mediterraneibacter sp.
TTAGACGACAGCCGCCCCATTTATCTTCAGTTGATGGAGCGGATCCAGCATGACATCATCTCCGGTGTCTACCAGCCGGGAGAAAAACTTCCCTCAGTCCGTGATCTTGCCCTGGAGGCCGCTGTTAATCCAAATACAATGCAGAAAGCATTGTCCGAGCTGGAGCGCAGCGGACTTGTATACTCCCATCGAACGAGCGGCCGCTTTATCACTGACGACAGCGTCCTGCTGAAAAAAATCAAAAACGGTCTGGCGCAGGGGTATATCAGCGGTTTTTTAGGGCAGATGCGCCACCTGGGGCTGAATGACAGTGAGACACTGGAAATGATAAAGGAAACTTTAGGAGTGGGAAACAATGAGACCAATTCTTGAATGTCATCTGGTGCCGAATACTGTTTTTGCTCTGATACTCTGCATCGCGCAGTATGCGGCAGTACACTATATCATGAAGGAAAAAATCAATCTGATATAGAAAACTCTGCTCCCCGGAGTATTTATCGCTGCTGTGCCTGAAAGCAAAGCGCTGAAATTACGTCTCTGCAGACAAAAGCGGCGCTCGATCAAACGTAATTGTTGATCGAGCGCCGCTTTTCAGCAGCGTCTGAACGACTTATTACCTTATTAAAACAAGGGGAATATATATCTATATCAATACAAATCAATGCATGAAAAACTTGGAGTGTTTAATATGATTTAATATTTACACAAAACTTTGCCCCTTTTTTGCCCCTAAGGATGATACAATATTCCACCCCGGAGCGGATGCCCCGGGGTATTATTATGCCCTCAGAAGAGCTGGAATCGATCCATAGCCTGTCCGATCACTCCGGCATAGCCATCCTGTCCGCCGCCGGTCTCGTTGTCGTACTGCCACGGATAGTAATTGCCGCCGAGTGGCGCTACACGGTACTGGGCTTTCTGGTAACCGTACTGTGCGGCGTAATCTGCCGGGGTATTATAGTATACCCTTACCGCATCGACGACCTGACCATTGCCGGCATATCCGTTATTATAGTCATTGATATTGTATCCTGTCACAGCCGGCAGCCAGCCGCCGCCCTTGACGTGCACCTGATACCACAGCGATCCCCTGTCAACGCCGATGGCAATGTCCGTGATCGCATGTCCGGGGATACCGGCGTAGTCTGCAAGGTTGACCACTTCCGGCAGCCATCCATCCTCTTTTGTGCGGACACGATACTTGAAATTGATTGTAGGACCACCACCGGACCCCAAAGCCACCGGAGCTGACGGCTGCACAGGGGTAACCGCTCCACCGGATACCGTCTGACCCACGATAGCCGCTGCAATCAGCTCGGCAATCCCTTTTGCTCCCAAGGTATTATACAAGCCTGCGTCATGACTGTTGTCACAGAAAAGTGTCTCGACAATCATTGCCGGCATCCTCGTTGCATTAAGGTCATGAAAGCCTGTGTTGTATTTCCTTCCACGGTTTTTGAATCCTTTCGCTGCGAAATTCTGGCAGATCCGGTCTGCGATAGTGTTCATCGTTCCATTGCTTGCGTCATACAGCCAGCACTCCGTACCATTTCCAGCACCGCCAGATGCATTCATATGGATGCTGATAAAAATATCGCAGCCATTCGCATTCGCAGTATTTGTTCCCTTATTCAGATCCGCGTTCTGGTTATACTCATCTGAGTTGCAATTAATCACTGTATGTCCCTGTGCCTGGAGCATCGGAGCCAGCTCATAGTAAATCTTCCTGACTTCCGCCTGCTCGTCCAGATACCCTATCGCTCCTTTACAGTTTGGGCTGTGCCCGCCTCTTAAACCTATCTTCATATATTTCTCCTTTCCTGTTGCGACGTTCAACAAAAAAGAGAGCATAAAAGCTCTCTTCTATACAATCTCTATATAACGAAAAACACCTCATAGCTGAGATGTTTTTCTGGCAATGCCTTACTCCGACAGTAGTACATACTGCTTACAATCTCTTGCGGTTTATAAGGACTTATTTTGTTACTTGTATATTAGCACGCTTTTTTCAGGTTGTCAACCTCAAAAAGCAGTTGTCAAGCCATATTTTGAGGATATCTCCCAAGCACTAATGTGTCAAAAAATATGGACTTATATAACAACTGCTTTATTAAGCATATGCATAATCCATATCAATAATACGGAAATCTAAAAGTTTTATTCGTACTAGTTTGTTTAATCAGTAACTCCACATTCTCTTTGGCTTCTTGCTGATGCTTTTGCCGGTATCTATAGAAGGTATTGGATATAAAATCTGCTAACTGCAATAAAAGATAGTTTTTAGAATCATAGTAATGAACAACTATATCTTTTTCAGAAAAAGCATCCATCAAATTCAACTCTGTGTTCAAATACTCTTGTAGCGTAAACTTTGATTCTGTAGCGACATTTCTTTCATCAATAACAAAATGTATTTTGTTCAGATCTTTATATTTGCTTGTCTTCTTAAAATGCTTCTCTAAAAATGTTTTAATAAGGTAATTAAAAGCTCTTGAAGAATTCGATCTAAATTTAACTGTAGCTTTTTTATTGTTCATAATAATGACAGCAATTTCGAATTTGTCACCACATTTTTCAACTATTTTTTTGTAGATTTGATTCTTTTCCTTTTCACTTAATTCCGAACCTTTTACTTCCTTATTGTTCACTAAATGCTCTTTTAATTCTTTCTTTTTATTAACAATTTTCAAACGTTCTTTTCTAAAAACCTTCTTAATATGGGTAATATCTTCGTCTTTTACAAACAATAAAGTTATGATAAAATAATCATCTTCTTTTATTGTTCCTTTTCCAATAGTTCCTGATTCATCCACAAATGCTGTGATGTCATTAAGTTCCATTTATTTCACCGCCATATGTAATGGGTTAATTATACACTATTCTTATCTTATCCGCAAGAAATACAACAGAAAATGTGTTCGTCAAAAAGAGGACGCTGTTACACGTCCTCCTGATCTACTCTGTCTTATTAACCTGCTTGATGATCTGGTTCACATAAGTACTCAACCCAGCTACAAGTATTCCCTGTATAATCGCCGTAAATATTGCCATCACGATTTCCGCTCCAGATGTCAGCGGACCATTTGCCAGCACCCACAGTGCACACAAGGCAATACCAATCCCGCCAAGAATCAGCGGGATATACTTATCCGGCACAGCTTCCGCCTTTTTGAGCCCCATGCCGATAAAGTATAACACCACTGCGACAACGATCAGTTCCGGCTTTACATAGTTCATAATCTGTTCCATCATTCCTCCACCTTCCTTTCCAGGTCTTCTATTCTGTGGTTTGCAACCTTGATTTTTTCTTCAAGCAGGTAGGTGCGCTCCACCACAGAATTATGCTTTTCTACTTTCTTTTCCAGCTGCTCTATCCTATACTTTATAAGCTGGGTCCCTCCAAAGCTTCCGGCCAGCGTTCCGATTAAGGACAAAACAGCTACTATAATTGTGTCTGGCATTTCTATCTCCCTTCTTATGGATATGCATAAAAATAAGACCTGTTACGGTCTCGCTCTGATTTCCATATGTGTCACCTCGCTTAGGATACATAGACCCGCACCTCATGTTTGAGGATCTCCGGTGGTATCTCATATGTATACTCCAGCGTGTACGTTGCTCCCTTGATCATGGGCTGGATCAGCGCAGACAAAACGGTCTCCTTGTCGCTCCTCTTACTGATCTCACACTCGCCGGATTTCTCAATCTGGTCACCATTCCGCAGGACATACTTTGCGGAAGTCACGTCAAATGGCTTCTTACACATGCTCTGCACACTGATACACACGTATTTCTTCTCCCCCAGCTCAAATTTCACTTTTTCGGTCATCGGCTCACCGCCTTTCTGCACCCGCTCAGGCGCGTCTCATATGTATCCGGAAATATGTCAGCCTCCCACAATGTCACGAGATGCGCCACCCACGGCAGCAACAATAGGTGTGCCTCTGTGTGTGCATGATAATCAATCATCACTGTGCATTGCAGGTGCCCGCGCGCGCCTGTGCTACTCTCCGCCCATATCTCTATATCCTGCAATCCCGGCATTCTAGGAGCGGTCCCTTCCCAGTACCCAGGACGGTCCGGGATAGGTGTGAATTCCACCTCGGTAGAGTTCACAACACCCCATACCCTGATAATCATTCGTCCGCCGGATCCACTACCTTAAAGGTCAGATGGATCGTGCTGTTGGCGTTGACTGTGGTTGCCTCTGCCTCTACATCGCTGATGATCGGAGCTTTGGTGTCGACTGTGACGTGCCGCGTGACGGTCGTTGTCTTACCCAGGCTGTCTTTTGCAATGACTGTGATCGTATTTTCTCCCTCTTCCAGGACGATTTCCTCGCTAAAGGCCCCGCCCTCTCCGATGCTCGCCGGCTCACCGTTGATCGTGACTTCCGTCAGCGTAACTGCTTCCGATCCGGCTGCCGCGGTACCAGATACTGTTACATTCTTGCTGTTCGTCAGCAGGTTCTCTGTCGGGGACGTCACATTCAGTGTCGGCGCCTGTGTGGAGATGACAAATGTAACCTGCGCAACATCGGAAACGTTGCCATCGTTGTCTGTCACCTGGAGGCTGACGCTGTTGGATCCATCTGACAGGTTTGTGGCGTGGTATGTGCAAGTCTTTTTACCGCCCGTGCCATCTGACCAAGTGAGTCCTGTTGATACCTGTACATTGTTAACCTTAAATACCACAGACGCCATATTGAGACCAGAGCCGCCGGCATCTGAAAGCTCCATCTTGATATCCTGGGTAGCTGATCCGAGAACAGATCCCTGTGTCGGGGATATGATTGTGGCGGTCGGCTTTGTCTTTTCGAGGACGCGGATATTCAGCTGATCCCCATATGTGTCATCAGTGGCGTACATGATTGTTTCATTGCCAGCTGCATCGAATGCGTGCAGCTCAATCGGGTATGTATGATTTGACTGACTGTATGATGACTCCGCCCCAGAAGGGATGTCTACACTCCATTTCTGTGTACCTGAGCTGTATGACGCATTATACTGCTGTCCTTTATATTTGGCATATGCCCGTACAATTTCGCTCATTAATTACTTCCTCACTTTCTTTCTGATGATATCGGGTAGTCATGCGGATAATCATAGGGATAATCCTGCTCATACCAAAATTCAAAGCTGATCCTGATACGCTCCCCGGCAATCACCGCGGTCTTCTCTGTTTTGACTTCCTTGATCTCTGCCATATGCTACCCGCCTTTCTCATTCTCCTACCACCTTCTGCCACAACGCCTCTGATCCCTGGGCTCCTGGCTCCCACACGTTGTTATCAATCAAAGATTCCCAGGTGTCTCCGTTATGCGTCACCTGATCTCCTTTCATGTATGGGTTAGTTGAGCCCGGCTGCTTCCATTCCCCGATTCCTGTTCCTTCCTGACCTGCAAGAACTTCTGCCCACAACGATGGTGTATTGACTGGCGACCAGTTCGATTGGGATGTATGCGACTGCAGGCATTTGTATAGAGTTCCTTCGCAAACCGTTTTATAGTCTTTTTCATATGATACTCCGTCCCCGGACCATTCTGGATATAAAGATTTTACGGTAATCGCTTGGGCGTCTGGTAGACTCTGCGCCTGGATCTGAGCTAACAGAACAGCCGCCTGTACCATTTCTGCCTGCGCCTCTGGGGTCTGTTCTGGCTTGTACATCACCACACCGTAGATCTTTCCGGTATAGATCTCCGTCCTGTAAAACGCCGTGTATCCCTCATATGTAGCAATAGTTTGTCCGCGCTCCTGCACGATCATCTTTTTTGTTCGCCCGGTGTCGGAGAATAACACTCGGAGCTGTTCCGGTGTATTCCCAACAATCAGGATTCTTAGATTGTCGCCGTCAGGCTGTACCTGTTGTATATTGATTTCAGTGGCATCGTCAAAAATAATTTTGCTCATTTTCATCATCCTTTCTTTTAATCGATCTATTTAAATAATGCGTATTTGGCGGAGTTACTTAGCAAATGT
>CALWFS010000135.1 GCA_944377705.1 uncultured Mediterraneibacter sp.
GCAGTCCTTGCTCACCCGCAGTCGGATCAACAAATTCGACAACAAGCCTTACCCGGAATTCTGAGGCAAACTGTTGGGCGACTATCATGCGTCCCGCGTACTCCCGGGCTTTGCTCCTGACAGCAAGCTGCGCCTTTTAAAAGAGCTGAGCGCGCAGGCAGAGATCGTGATCGTGATCAGCGCAAAAGATATCGAAAAAAATAAAATCCGCGGAGATTTAGGTATTACTTATGACACAGACGTGCTCCGCCTGATCGACACCTACCGCGAGCAGGGGCTCTATGTGGGAAGCGTAACGATCACTCAGTTTTCCGGGCAGGAAAGCGCTCTTCTGTTTAAGAACAGACTGGAAAAGCTGAATATCCCGGTGTATCTGCACTATATTATCCCTGGATATCCTTCCAATGTGCCCCTGATCATCAGCGATGAAGGGTATGGAAAAAATGACTATATCCGCACGACCAGACCGCTTGTGATCGTAACTGCTCCGGGACCGGGAAGCGGAAAAATGGCCACCTGTCTCTCCCAGCTCTATCATGAGCACAAGAGGGGGATCCATGCAGGCTATGCGAAATTCGAGACATTCCCCATCTGGAATCTGCCGCTCAAGCACCCGGTCAACCTTGCCTATGAAGCGGCGACGGCAGATTTAAATGACGTGAATATGATCGATCCCTTCCATCTGGAGGCATACGGTGAGACGACTGTTAACTACAACAGAGACGTTGAGATTTTCCCTGTGCTCAACACAATCTTTGAGAAGATTTATGGCGAAAGCCCGTACAAATCTCCAACAGACATGGGCGTCAACATGGCAGGCAACTGCATCTGTGACGATGAAGCCTGCATGGATGCCTCAAAGCAGGAGATCATCCGCCGCTATTACGCGGCTCTGAATTCTCTCGTAAAGGGCGATGCATCTGATAAGGAAGCACAAAAGATCGAACTGCTCATGAACATGGCTGGGATCACAGTGTCAGACCGCACGGTGGCGGTCAAAGCGCTGGAGCGCGCCAAAGAGACCGGAGGACCTGCCGCTGCCCTGGAGCTTGAAGACGGAAGGATCATCACCGGTAAAACAACGAACCTGCTCGGCGCCTCCGCTGCCCTTCTCCTGAATGTATTAAAGGAACTGGCCGGACTGGACCATGACCTCCACATCATTTCACCGGAGTCCATTGAGCCGATTCAGAAACTGAAGGTCGATTACCTGAAGAGCAAAAATCCGCGCCTGCATACAGACGAGGTACTGATCGCGCTCTCTGCCAGCGCGGCAGCCAGCGCGGACGCAAGGCTTGCCCTCTCTCAGCTCCCGAAGCTGGACGGCTGCCAGGCACATACCTCTGTCATGCTTTCAGATGTTGATATCAAGATCTTTAAAAAGCTGGGCGTACAGCTTACATGCGAGGCCGTATACGAACACGCGATCCTTTAGGTATCTGCGGACTCGCCGCCTGCTGCTCTTTCAGATGAAGAAATGCAGGCATTGTCAGCGAAAAAAGATTGTATTTTCCTGGTTGCAGGTGTATACTAATAAAGTATTTTTTTAAGTCATATTACAGTCTGACTATAATGGGACTCGGAACCGCGACGGAGCGGCAGCCTTCCCATGGTCAGGCTGTACTCTTTTTTAGGGAAAGATTCAATAATTTCACACACAGGAGGCATGTACAATGGCAGTAAAATATGTATTTGTAACCGGGGGCGTTGTGTCCGGTCTGGGAAAGGGGATCACAGCCGCATCCCTGGGACGTCTTTTAAAGGCAAGAGGATACACAGTAACCATGCAGAAGTTCGATCCGTATATCAATATTGATCCCGGCACAATGAACCCGGTCCAGCACGGCGAAGTGTTTGTCACAGATGACGGAGCTGAGACAGACCTGGACCTGGGCCACTATGAGCGTTTCATCGACGAAAGTCTCACAAAGAATTCCAATGTCACGACCGGAAAGATCTACTGGTCCGTGCTCCAGAAGGAACGGCGCGGAGATTTCGGCGGAGGCACGGTCCAGGTCATTCCTCACATCACCAATGAGATCAAGAGCCGCTTTTACCGCAATCCCGCGGCAGAGGATACAGAGATCGCCATCATCGAGGTGGGCGGCACTGTGGGAGATATCGAAAGCCAGCCCTTCCTCGAATCCATACGCCAGTTCCAGCATGAAAAAGGACGGGAGAATGTCATCCTCATCCATGTGACACTTATCCCCTATCTTCGCGCTTCACAGGAAATGAAGACAAAACCTACACAGGCAAGCGTAAAGGAACTCCAGGGCATGGGCATCCAGCCGGACATCATTGTATGCCGCTCTGAACATCCGCTGACCTCAGGCATGAAGGACAAGATTTCTCTTTTCTGCAACATTCCTGCAAGCCATGTGCTCCAGAACCTTGATGTGGAATATCTCTATGAAGCTCCTCTTGCCATGGAAAAGGAACATCTGGCACAGGTCGTCTGCGAATGTCTCCATCTGGACTGCCCGGAACCGGATCTCAAAGACTGGACAGAAATGGTAGACAAGCTGAGACATCCTACTCAGGAAGTCACAATCGCCCTGGTTGGCAAATATATCCAGCTCCACGACGCTTATATCAGTGTAGTCGAGGCATTGAAACACGGCGGAATCTATTCTCACACAACTGTGAACATCAAATGGGTGGATTCTGAAGAAGTAACTGCCGAAAATGCGGACGAGTTCTTCTCCGATGTAAACGGTATCCTGGTTCCCGGAGGTTTCGGTCACCGCGGAATCGATGGCAAGATCGAGGCGATCCGTTATGCCCGCACCCATGGAGTTCCATTCCTCGGCTTATGTCTCGGAATGCAGCTTGCAATCGTGGAATTCGCGCAGGATGTGATCGGTTACAATGACGCTCACAGCATGGAGTTAAAGCCTGACACAACCCATCCGGTCATCCACATCATGGAAGATCAGATCGGTGTGGAAGATATAGGGGGGACTCTCCGCCTCGGCGCCTATCCCTGTGTATTAAAAGATGACTCTCTGGCCGCACACCTGTACGGCAAAAAAGAGATCAGTGAACGCCACCGCCACAGATATGAAGTAAACAACGACTACCGGGAAGATCTGGAAAGCCACGGTATGTCACTGTGCGGTCTCTCTCCTGACAACCGTATTGTTGAGATGATCGAGATCCCGTCTCACCCGTGGTTTATCGCAACCCAGGCGCATCCCGAGCTAAAATCCCGTCCGAACCGCCCTCATCCGCTGTTTAAGGGGTTTGTGGAAGCTGCCCTGAAAAGACAGCAGGGACAGGAGTCATAGAAAAGATCAGACGGAAAACAGCTTGGAACAGTCTGCCCTTATATCCGAAATGCATTCAGCCATGAGAAAATCTCATGGCTGAATTTCTGTCTCTGAAAAGAATTCTTCTATAATCTGTTCATATACAACACATTTCTCTGCTTTTTTGATCTTCTTTGCATATTTTTTAGAATCGGCAAACAGAGGAGCAAGATATGTCCACAGCTCTTTCATTTTGTACAGGATCGTCCTGTCTCCTGACATTTCCTCACAATACCCCGCGTACAAAAGATCATGGAACCGGCGCAGCTCTGCCTTGTCCGCTCCTCTCCCTCCCCGGAGCCTTCTTGCCAGGGACGGATCCTTCAGAACGCCCCGCCCTGTCATGATCCGGTCTATTCCGGGAAACCGTTCTGTAAATCTCTCATAATCCTCCACGGAGAAAATGTCGCCGTTATAGCATACCGGACCCCTGCTGACCTCTGCCGCCACGGCAAATGCTTCAAGATCCGGTCTGTTCTTATAGAAATCTTTCTGTACTCTTGGATGGATGATCAGCTCTTTTACGGGATACTTATTATAGATCTCCATCAGCGTCACAAACTCAGACCCCTCCTCCATCCCGAGCCTTGTCTTGAGGGAGATCCTGATTGGACATTTATCAAAAATTTCACCCAGGAATCGGTCCAGGCTGTCAGGATCAGCCAGAAATCCCGCGCCTCTTCCCTTTGTCACCACAGTCTTTGACGGACAGCCAAGATTCAGGTTGACCTCCTCATACCCATAGTCTTTCAGCTTCTCAGCGGTGCGCAGAAAATCATCTGTCCTGTTGGTAAGAATCTGAGGCACTGCCTGCATTCCTGTATTATGTTCCGGCAGAATGTCCTTCTTCTCCCTGGCGCTTAAATGCCCCATCTGGTTGGGTCTGATAAACGGCACGAAATATTTGTCAAATCCTCCGAAGCACTCATAGACCGCGCTGCGGAATATCCATCCTGTAATCCCCTCCAACGGGGCGAGATAAATCTTCATATATTCTCTCCTGCCTTCCTTAAAAACCGTATGCTCTCAGCCTGTATCTGGCAGCCTTCACCGTATCAGTCCTTACCTTATTACAGCTGCAGTATTCTTGTCAAGCTGAAAATCATGTGATAATATTGTTGTTATCATTAAGAAAGGGGATTTATCATGCACACTCTCAGAAAATTTATCAGTTATTACGCACCGTATAAAACGGTCTTTTTTATTGACCTGGTCTGCGCCGCTTTTATCAGTATAGTGGATCTGGCATATCCTCAGATCCTGCGCACGATGACAAACACGCTTTTCACAAAGGACAGCGCTGCGATTCTGAGCGCTCTTCCCTTTCTCGCAGCCGGGCTGCTGATCATGTACATCATCCAGAGCCTGTGCAAATATTATGTGAGCTACCAGGGACACATGATGGGCGCGCACATGGAACGGGATATGCGCCAACAGCTTTTTGATCATTATGAAAGGCTGTCTTTTTCCTATTACAGCAGGAATAATTCCGGCCAGATGATGAGCAAGCTCGTGTCCGACCTGTTTGACATTGCAGAGTTCGCACACCATGGTCCGGAAAACCTGTTCATTTCCGTGGTAAAGATCGCGGGCTCCTTTGTCTTTCTCTTCCTGATCAACTGGAGGCTTGCCCTTCCGCTTGCAGGGCTGGTGCTCTGCATGTTTATCTTCTCCTTCCGTCAGAATCAGCGGATGCAGGAGACATTCATGGAAAACCGGAGGAAGATCGGGGATGTGAACTCGAGTCTTCAGGATACGCTGGCAGGCATCCGTGTGGTCCAGTCCTTTACCAATGAAGAGATAGAAAGAGAAAAATTCAAAAAGAGCAACCACGCATTCCTGATTTCCAAGAAAAATAATTACAACTGCATGGGAGGGTTTATGGGCTGGAACCTGTTCTTCCAGGGCATGATGTATCTTGTCACACTGGTATTCGGCGGGTACCTGATCGCCAAAGGGCTTATGAACGCAGGCGATCTCGCCATGTATGCCCTTTATATCGGCATCTTCATCAGCCCGATCCAGATCCTGGTAGAACTTATCGAGATGATGCAGAAAGGTCTCGCCGGTTTCCGCCGTTTTCTGGATGTGATGGAGACAGAGCCCGAAATCGAGGATGCCCCTGATGCACAGCCTCTGGAAAACGTAAAAGGACGGGTCTGCTATGAAGATGTATCCTTCCATTACAGCGATGACGACACCCCGGTGCTGTCTCATGTATCCATCGAGATCCCTGCCGGGAAATCCATTGCTCTGGTAGGTCCTTCCGGGAGCGGTAAGACAACGATCTGCTCCCTCCTTCCCCGATTTTATGACGTTACCGGCGGAAAGATCACCATCGATGGCAAGGATGTGCGCACATTGACCCTGAAGAGCCTTCGAAGCCAGATCGGCATGGTACAGCAGGACGTTTATCTCTTTGCCGGTACGATCCGGGATAACATCGCCTACGGAAAGCCCGGCGCTTCTATGGCTGAGATCATTGAGGCGGCAAAGCGAGCCAATATCCACGACTTTATCCAGGAGCTCCCTGACGGGTATGACACCTATGTGGGAGAACGGGGTGCCCGCCTCTCAGGAGGGCAGAAACAGCGTATTTCCATTGCCCGCGTATTTCTGAAAAATCCGCCCATCCTGATCCTG
>CALWFS010000136.1 GCA_944377705.1 uncultured Mediterraneibacter sp.
ATCAGTACAGACTGCCGGAATTTACGACCGGCTGGGCATCCCTGTTGCCGCAGAGCACGACAAGCAGATTGGATACCATTGCAGCCTTTCTCTCTTCATCCAGTTCCACCACATCGTTCTGGTTCAGCCTGTCAAGAGCCATCTCCACCATGCCGACAGCGCCATCCACGATCATCTTTCTTGCGTCAACAATGGCGGATGCCTGCTGCCTCTGGAGCATCACTGCAGCGATTTCCGGAGCATAGGCAAGATAAGTGATCCTTGCCTCGATGATCTCCAGACCAGCTTCTTCTACCCTGCTCTGGATCTCATCCCGAATCCTGGCTGCCACGACCTCGCTGGAGCCTCTCAGGCTTCCCTCATCCGCAATACCGTCGCCTGTAGTATCCACATTCGGGGCTACATCATACGGATAAATGCGCACGATATTCCGAAGCGCTGTATCACACTGGAGGGAAAGATATTCCTTATAATTGTCCACATGGAACACAGCTTTTGCCGTATCAACCACACGCCACATAACAGCGATCCCGATCTCGACCGGGTTGCCGAGACAGTCATTGATCTTCTGCCGGTTGTTGTTCAGGGTCATGATCTTAAGTGAGATCTTTTTCCCTGTCAGGTCCACTTCCGCCTTCCCCACATTCAAAGCAAAAGACATGGACGTCTTTACAGTTTTATTATCTACATCCCCGCTCTGATTCAGATGGGTGTCAGCTGCCGGGTTTACACTGGTGCAGAACGGATTCACATAATAAAACCCGTCTCCTTTCAGTGTACCTACATATTTGCCGAATAAGGTAAGCACAAGAGCCTCCTGAGGCTTCAATACCCTAAGCCCGCAGTAAGGGAACCACCCGATACACAGCCAGATAATACTGACCACAAGCAGAGCCGCGCTTCCTCCCCGACTCACCGACATTCCTCCGAAGACGCATCCTGCGACAGCCGCCAGATAGAGAGCTGTCGTCAGGAGCAGGACGAGCATGCCATGCTTTTTATTTGTCAAAACTTTTTCTTCCATAACAGATTCCTCCTCATTGATGAAAATATCTATTTGATATCTTTATGATATCATTTTGTATTCCATCTGTAAAGAGGAATCTGTGACATTCTTCTAAAACAGTGCTGCTTATCGGATAAAATTCGTCCGGCACGGCTCCTCTTTCTCCGGAAGCCCATACTCCTTTTTGCCAAGCGCGATGCTCTTCATCAGAAATGTCATGTTCCTCGCAAGAGTGCGCATTGTCTGCAGCCCCTCTTCGTCCTGCTCTGCCTCTCCGGGAGTTCTGCCGTGTATGCTGTTCCAGTACTGTCCGGATGCCACCGGCATTCCGCAGATCGTAAAATATTTATTCAATTCATCAAATGTGGCCGAAAGCCCTCCTCTCCGACCTGCCACCATGCTTGCCCCGGTCTTCATGGTCTTGTCAAAGGGCGTGCTGTAAAACAGGCGGTCCAGAAACGCCACCAGAGTTGCATTGGCAGACGCATAGTACACCGGGCTTGCCACTACAAGACCGTCGCACTCCTCAAACTTTGGAGCAGCCTCATTTACCGCATCGCTGAAAATACATTTTCCGTTCTTTACACAGGAGCCGCAGGCAATACATCCCCTTACCGCCTGGTTCCCGATATGAAAGATTTCTGTTTCGACCCCCTCCTGCTCAAATACTTTCTCCATCTCATGCAGGGCAATATATGTATTTCCCTTTGCATGAGGGCTTCCATTGATCATCAATACTTTCATGTTTCACTACCTCCTGTCTCACAGATATACCCTAAAAATGGGTACCCTGTTCATTTTAGAACTAATGACCGGGAATGTCAATTTCCTTAAAAACACCCTCCACCCAGAACTCGCTGTCCGTGACGCCTGCATTAAGTCCGCCTCCCATTTTCACAGCCAGCTCTCTTGCAATGGAGAGGCCAAGACCGCTGGAGGTCCTGCTCCTTGCCGCGTCAGATTTATAAAACCGTTCAAACACTCTGGACACATCGATCTTTTCAGGATGTTCCACCTGATTGCTGATCCTCAGCCGGATCACTCCTTCAGATGAAACCAGCCGGATCTGTATCCTGTTCTGTCCGTGGTCAAGACCGTTTTTGATCACATTCTGGAGCAGTCGCTTCACACCCTGTTCATTTCCGATGAAATACAGTCTTTCATGAGGAATGAGGATTTCCGGGGTTATCCCTTTCTTTTCCCACTCATCATAATATGAAAATACGGTATCCTTTAGAAGCTGATTCATACAGCACTGTGACAGTTCCATATGGTAACTGTCATTTTTCAATTTCGTGAACAGGAACAACTCCTCCAGCATGTCTTTCAGGCTTTTGATCCGCTCCTCAATGACGCTGATATATCGCTCCTGTTCCTGTGGATCATTGCTCGTCTCCAGAAGCTGGAAGTAGCCGTCAAGGGATGTGAGCGGCGTGCGGATATCATGGGACAGGCTGGTATAAATGTCTGAGATCATCTTTTCTTTTTCCTGATATCTGCCCTTTTCCCGGCGGCGCATAAGCAGAAGTTCATTCAACTCTTCTGCAAGCCGTCCCAGTCCACCGGCCCTCATATCCGTGGTAATCAGCATATTGGTGTCATTTCCGATCAGAAACGCAAGCTGGCGGCAGATGTCTTTCACCTGCCGCTGATATTTAAAGAATATGACGTTCTGAATAAGAAAAAGTACTGTCAGTATCCCTGCGAATATCTCCATCCTGCTCCTCCTTTTCCTTACACATCTCTCCTCCTGAACACACCGCAGGTCAGCGCTGCTGCGAGTGTCCCGAACACTACCGCTGTCCCGACGGCAAGCAGACTTTCCTTCACGCCTGCCTCCATGGGGAACAGAGCGATCTTGCCTGTCACCGTATGCTCGATCAGATGAAAACCGTCCGCTCCCAGCTTTTCCAGCACTTTATCAATGGCGCTGTAAATAATGACCAACAAGTTCATGGTCAGGCAGACACAGAGTGTCATGCTGATCACATTGGACTTTAAGATCACGGCAAGCGCCATGCCGATCAGTACAAGCGCGTAGTGGAGCACAGTCTGTACGCCCATATACGTCCAGAACTGTGCTGCATCTCCCCAGAGCAGCTTTCCGAAAAAGATCCTCTGACAGATTATCTGAACGATCAGGTTCAGCGCCATAGTCAGAAACGTAAATACAAAGAGCGCTGCCGCTCTCGACAGGATCAGTCCTGACCGGTCCCTCACCTGGCCTCCGATGTTCTTGATGTAACCGCTGTTGATATCCGCGGCAGAGAACAGAACTGTAAAGATCAGCAGGAACAGCGCCACGAATTTCCCCTGGAGGTTGGCGTATATCTGATCGAACAATGTAATCTCTTCCCCGGGCTGTGTGGGAAGAACGATATCCATTCCCAGCGCGACAGGGTTCCCTTCTGTCTCTCCATCTCCGGTTTCCTGCGGCATCTCCTGAGTGTAGGATGATTCCTGTGATGCCTCCGGTTCATACTTTGACAGCTCCCATGACAGATAGGTACTGAAAAGTATGGCAGCGGCCAGTACGATCCATATGATATAGAGAGATTTCATGCGGAACATCCTGTACAGATCCATTTTTATCGGATTAAACATGGCTGGCACCTCCTGTCAGATTCAGAAAATAATTCTCAAGTTCCTGGCTGGTGATAGAGATCCCCCTCACAGGAATTTCCGCTTTTGCCAGCGCCATATTCAGAACATCACTCTCTTCCAGACGCTCAAAGACATGGATATGGTGTCTGTCCGTCACCTGATAGCTGGCAAACCCCATTTCATCCAGTATGGGCAGGGCAGCTTCCGGCCGGTCCAGCGTGATCTCAATCCGCTCGCTGCACCGCTTCATCAGCTCCTCTCTCGTCATCTCCTGCAGAAGGACACCATTGTGGATAATCCCATAATCCGTGGCAATCTTGGACAGCTCTTCCAGAATGTGGCTGGAAATGAGCACTGTCATGTTCCTCCCATCTCGCAGCGCCTGTATAGTGTCCCTGACTTCCGCGATGCCCTGAGGATCAAGTCCATTAATAGGTTCGTCCAGTACGAGAAGATCCGGTTCTCCCACAAGCGCAAGCCCAATCCCGAGACGCTGCTTCATGCCGAGGGAAAAATGCTTTGTCCGCTTCTTCCCCGCATCCTTCAGCCCGACTGTGTCCAGAATATCCTCGATATATCCGGGTGTCCTGATCCCGAAGAACCTGCACTTGATCTTCAGGTTTTCATAGGCCGTCATGTTCCCATACAGCCCGGGCGCTTCGATCAGGCATCCGATCCTGGATCGCACCTCCCGCAGATCTTTTCCCTGGCGCCCGAACATGGATATCTCTCCTTCTGTGGGGCTGGCAAGACCGCTGATCATACGCAGGCAGGTCGTCTTTCCGGCTCCGTTTCTCCCGATGAACCCATAGATCGCCCCTTTCTTGATGTGAAGGTCCACATGGTCCACAGCCTTGTGCCTGCCGTACTGCTTTGTCAGACCATGTGTCTGTAATAAGATCTCACTCATCTTATCCGTCTCCTTTTCCCTTTTTATGGACAGCTCAGCCGGGAAATAGTTCCCGCTTCACTGCTGTACTGTTATCATAAAGGACACACCCTAATGAAACGCAAAGAAAAAGTAAAAAAAGAGTAAAGTTCACGGATGCAGCCGGTATCCGATGCCCCACACAGTCTCAATATATTCCTCAGACGTGACAGCTTTTAGCTTCTTCCGGATATTACTGATATGAACATCCAGCGTCTTTGTCTCACCCATGTAGGGCTCCTCCCAGGCATACTCAAAGATATCCTCTTTGCTGAACACCTGTTTCGGGTTCCTCATCAGAAGCTCCAAAATGGCATATTCCTGTTTCGTGACTTTGGAAAGAGGGGTCCCTGATACCGCGACCTGCCTCGTTGTCCGGTCCAACACAAGATCATGGTATGTAAGCCGGTCTGAGCCCTGCTCATTGACCGTCCGCCTGAGCTGTACCTGCACTCTTGCCACCACCTCCGGTATCTCAAAAGGCTTTGTGATGTAGTCGTCTGCTCCGCCGGTGAGCACACTGACCTTATCATCCAGCTCATCTTTGGCTGTCAGCACGATCACCGGAACATCGCTCCCGGAGCGGACAAAGGCGAGCAGTTCCTCCCCTGTCATCCCCGGGAGCATCAGATCCAGCAGGATCAGGTCAAATTTGTTTTCCCCCATGCCCAGCAGCATCTTTGCCTCAGTGCCGGAATAAGCCTGCACCGTACTGTATCCGGCTTTTGACAGCGCTGTATGCAATAACTCATTGATGTGTGCATCATCCTCTGCGATCAGGATTCTCCTCTTATCTTCCATCCGTTGTCTGTCTCCTTTGTATCTTATATATAAAACATGGTTTCTCCTCGCACAGAGTATAGCATACTATGCTGTCCGGGGCAATGAAATAAGGCTTCCGACAACATTCACATCATCGAAAGCCTTTTGAGTGTTCAATATCTATTTTACGCTGTTCCTTAGAACTTACCTGCCTTAGCCGCTTCCTCGATGGAAACTGCAACTGCAACAGTCATGCCGACCATCGGGTTGTTTCCTGCGCCGATCAGGCCCATCATCTCAACGTGAGCCGGTACGGAAGAAGAACCTGCGAACTGTGCGTCAGAGTGCATACGTCCCAGTGTGTCTGTCATACCGTAGGAAGCCGGTCCTGCCGCCATGTTGTCCGGGTGAAGGGTACGTCCTGTACCGCCGCCTGATGCAACAGAGAAGTATTTCTTTCCTGCCTCTACGCACTCTTTCTTGTATGTGCCTGCAACCGGATGCTGGAAACGTGTCGGGTTCGTGGAGTTACCTGTGATGGAAACGTCAACGCCCTCTTTCCACATGATCGCAACACCTTCACGGACATCATTTGCGCCATAGCAGTTTACTT
>CALWFS010000137.1 GCA_944377705.1 uncultured Mediterraneibacter sp.
ACACTAACTGATGGGTAATTCAACCAATTCATAAATCGTTAACAAAATCAGCGTAACAGTTCAGCCATCGGGCTGTGCGGGCGAGAAAAGCATGCTTGCATGGTTTTTCGACCGGGCAGTCCGATGAACTGAGCGCCCGTCAATGAGGAAAACAGCGGCGGCAGCCGCAATTAGCACGTCAGTGCGGTATTCCGAATGGCGCGGCTGAACTGTTGTATCTTCTCACCATGTCATATGGAATATCGCCGCCGAACAGGTCCAGGGCGCTTCCGATCGTGAAATCCAGCCTGCTGCCGCTCAGCTCCCGGAATCGTTCCAAATCTTCCACTTTCCCTATCCCGCCTGCATAGGTCACAGGTACTCCGTCCCATTTCCCGAGCATATGTACAAGCTTTTCCTCCATGCCTGACCGCTTTCCTTCTACATCCACCCCGTGGATCAGGAACTCATCACAGAACCGCGCCAAATCCTCAAGCGTCCCGGCGTCAAGGCATTCTTCCGTAAATTTCTGCCAGCGGTCTGTCACGATATGATAGGCTCCCTCTCTTTTCCGGCAGCTCAGATCAAGGACGATATGCTCCTTGCCCACTTCGGATACCAGCTTTTCCATATTCTCCCGACAGAAGACGCCGTCCCGGAAGACATAGGATGTAACGATCACATGGCTTGCACCTGCCTCCAGGTATCCTGCCGCATTTTCCGCTGTGATCCCGCCTCCGATCTGCATTCCTCCGGGATAGGCCGCCAGCGCTGAAAGCGCCTGCTGTCTGGTCGCCTCATAATACTCGGAGCCGGCATGATTCAGCATAATGATGTGCCCTCCTTTCAGACCGTCTTCCTGATACAGACAGGCATAATAATCCGCTCCCAGCTCAGACGAAAAATTTATCCTGGCGCTGTCCCCCTTATCCTGCAGGCTTCCTCCTACGATCTGTTTTACTTTTCCGTTATGTATGTCAATACAGGGTCTGAACCTCATGTTCTGCTCCCTCCTTTTCCTCGTCTTATCCTGCCGCATATCCTTTCTGCCGGGCCTGTCCGAAAAGCAAAGTCGCCGGACATAGCGGCTGCCGCAGGCCCACGGGGAATCCCCGCACCGCGGCAGCTGTCTGACCTCTCCAAAGGCATTCTCAGCCCTCGGATGATCCTATTGTCCATTCTTTATTGATTGTTCTGCGTATCCTTCTGAGCCCCATTGTCATCCGTCAGGTCGTCCGCCGCCTTGTCAACGCCGTCTGTCACATCATCCGTAACGTCATCCACACCGTCTGTCACATCATGCACAGCATCATCCAGGATCCCGTCACCCTCAGTAGCGTCGTTCATTGTCCGGTCATTTGTGTCCGTATTGTTATCTGTCTCATTGGTATCTGTCTTGTTATTGTCTGTGGCGGAATTGTCAGTCGTTGACTGGTCCGCCCCATTGTCAGCGTTATCCCTGCTGCTGCACGCAGCTGTCCCTAGAAGCACAAAAGCGCAGGTCATGAGTACAAGAAGTTTTTTCATTTTCTTCATAAGATTGTCTCCCTTTCCATAAATATTGTTGTACCTCTACTATCTGCACTTTTTCAATATTTATGCACAGGAAACGTTTTATTTTGCTTTTTTTCGCAGTTTTTCCATTGCGCGCGCCTCGATCTGGCGGACCCTCTCCCGGGTCACTCCCATCATCTCTCCGATCTCCTCCAACGTGTGGGATCTGCCGTCCTCCAATCCGAACCGCAGACGGATCACCTGGCTTTCTCTGTCACTGAGCGCCTCAAGCAGTTCCTTTACTTCTTCCTTGCGCACAAGAACATCCATCGCTTCCTCAGGCGTTGCCTCTGACCGGTCTTCCACCAGGTCTCCCAGACTGTCCTCCCCGTCCTCGCCAATGGGAGTCTCCAGGGATATCGGACTTTGGAGATAGGTAAGGATATTTTTCACATCCTCCTCGGTGCGGTCTCCCATCCTTTCCGCGATCTCTTTTGGGGTGGCGTCTCTCCCCAGTTCCTGCTGCAGCTCTTTGGATGCTTTCTGTACCTTTTTCATGTTTTCCGCCACATGGACCGGTACGCGGATCTCCCTGGACTGCTGGTCGATCGCCCGCTGCATTGCCTCTTTGATCCACCACGCCGCGTAAGTGGAAAAGCGGTTCTCTTTTGTATAATCATACTTCTCCGCCGCCCGCATCAGCCCCATATTTCCCTCCTGGATCAGATCCATGAGCTGCACGCCTCTTCCGGTATAATGCTTGGCAAGAGAAACGACCAGACGAAGATTCCCCTCTTCCAGCCTGCGGCGTGCGGACTCGTCCCCTTCTGCGCTCCTTTTTCCCAGTTCCTTTTCCTCCGCCTCAGTAAGGAGCGGGATCTGTCCGATCTCCCGCAGATAGATCTTAAGCGGTTCTGATACGGTCTCTTCTGTTGATATCTGCTGTCCTTTTTCCATTTTTGCCTCGCTTTTCTATATCTTCTCTGTGATCTCGCCGTTCCTGTATGCTGCCAGGAGACATTCCAGATCCTGAATCTGTTCCTTCAGTTCCCTTCCCACGTCCGTATCGCCTACAAGGCAGCGGTCCCTTACTCTGGTAACCACCATAGTCTCGGAATGAATATCAATCTCTTTTTTTATCGCGGCTTCCGTGGATTCAAAAGGCTCCAGCGCAACCAGACGGATCCCGTAGGAATTGTAAATCAGCGTGTATCCCGCGATTCCGGTCTGTTTCTGATATGCTTTTGAAAATCCCCCGTCAATGACGAGCACCTTTCCGCCGCATTTGATGGGGCTCTCTCCATCCTTTCGCTTGACCGGCACATGTCCGTTCACGATGTGCGCGCCCGCAGGATCCAGACCGAATTCTCTCATAATCCGGTCTATGACCTCCTCGTTCTCGATCAGATCGTAATATGGGTTTTTCTTTTCAAAATGAGTTTCTTTCTCCGCAAGAAAATATCTCTCAAAGGTTGCCATCCTGTTCTTGCCGAATAGTGGAGAATCCGGATGGAGCCAGATATACCACATAATATCTTTCCCGTCCTGGCGCTCCTCTTCATCCAGGGCAAAAAATCCTTTTCTCACATAGGCATCCAGAGCATCGTACAGCGCCTTTCCCCGATACTTTTTCCCGTAGACCTCGACTTCTTTCAATTCGCCGTCCTCTGTCAGCGGCACGCACCCGTGATACAGAAGATTATCATTATACACCTTATAGAGCCCACCCTTTGCCAGAAGAAACCTCATATGCTGCTGGAGTTTCCCGCAGTTCTCAAACGCCCTCTCCAGCCGTTCCATGATCTCCTCTTCTTCCTCGCTGAGCGCATAGGGATCCCCGGGATCAACGGTCGGAAAATTCGTATCAAGAAGCCGATATTCTTTCCCGTTCAGAGTAATCGTTCCCTTCTCATAGTCGATCCTGTGCAGGAGCGCCCGTTCCTCGAGATGGAATTCCCTGTGCCGGCGGATGATCTGTCCTTCCAGCTTAAACTGGATAATAGAGATCGCCTTATGAATCCTCAGGTTCATCTGCATCTCTTCCGAATCCGTCCTTTGAGACACTTTCAGCTTAAAGCAGGCGCACGGGTCATCCCTGTATACCCGCAGGGCGAACGTTGCCAGCGGCAGCAGATTGATTCCGTAGCCATCTTCAAGGATATCCAGGTTTCCATACCTGGCGCAGATACGGATCACATTGGCAATACAGCCCCTCTGCCCTGCAGCGGCGCCCATCCATACTACGTCATGGTTTCCCCACTGGATATCCACGGAATGGTATGACATAAGTTTATCCATGATAATGTGGGGACCCGGTCCGCGGTCATAGATATCCCCCACTATATGCAGGTGATCCACCACAAGTCTCTGGATCAGCTCCGATATGGCGCAGATAAACTCTTCCGCCCTTCCGATCCTGATAATGGTGGAAATGATCTCATTATAGTAAGATTCCTTGTCGCTGACCTCTGCCTTTTCCGTGATCAGCTCCTCGATCACATAGGCAAAATCCTTGGGCAGAGCCTTCCTGACCTTGGATCTGGTATATTTGCTCGCCGCCCGCTTGCTCACTTCAATAAGCAGATACAGATGGACTCTGTACCAGTCTTCCATATTTGTCTCTTCCTGCCGGATCAGATCCATCTTTGCCTTCGGATAATAGATCAGCGTGGCAAGGGAGCGCTTGTCCCTGTCGCTCATGCGGTTCCCGAACACATCCTCGATCTTACGGCGCACGGAACCTGATCCGTTCTTCAGCACATGAGAAAATGCCTCATATTCTCCATGCACATCCGTAAGGAAATTTTCCGTCCCCTTTGGAAGATTCAGGATGGACTGAAGATTGATGATCTCCGTAGATGCGGCGGCAATGGTCGGATACAGGTCTGACAGCCGTTCCAGGTATCTGGTCTCTAAGTCTTTCATATGATTCCTCCAACATCGGTCCCGTATTACAGACCGATCACATCTCCCATATCATACATCCCAGCTCCTTTGCCTGCCAGGAATTTGCCTGCCTCAACAGCTCCTTTTGCAAACACGCCTCTGGAATAAGCGGTGTGCTTAAATTCGATCACCTCGTCCGTTCCCGCAAAGATCACCTCATGCTCTCCCACGATGGTGCCTCCGCGCACCGCGCTGATTCCGATCTCTTTTTCAGCCCTCTTCCTGCGCGCCTGGCTCCTGTCATATACATAATGATACTCATTTCCCAGAGCTTCATTCACAGAGTCTGCCAGGGCCAGCGCTGTACCGCTTGGAGCATCCAGTTTCTGATTGTGGTGGCGCTCTACCAGCTCTATGTCATATCCCGAAGGAGCCAGCACTTTCGCCGCGTCTTTTAATAATTTCAGCAGCAGGTTGATCCCCAGGGACATGTTTGCCGATTTGAGGACTGCAATGCTCTTTGACGCCTCATCCACCTTCGCCAGCTGCTCTTCGGAAAGCCCTGTCGTACAGAGCACGATCGGAAGTTTCTTTCCCACACAGTAATCAAGCAGACCGTCCACTGCTCCGGCAGTGGAAAAGTCGATCACCACATCCACGTCCACATCGCATTTTTCAATAGATTCAAACACCGGGTAATCATTCGGAACACCCGTATATGTATCCACTCCGGCAGCGATCACCGCGTTATCGTCTCCCTTTACGATCTCCGTGATCATCCTTCCCATCTTACCGTTGCATCCATGCATCATCATCTTTATCATAGCATCCATCCTCCTGTATCTTAGTCGTCAGCGCAGGCATCAGACATGCACTTCACATGCCGCCCTCTGCCGCGGATCATATAAAAAGGATACCACATTTGAGACTTCATCTCAATATGTGATATCCTTTTAACAAACACAGTGTCTGTTTACTCTCCGCTTACTGATTCTGCCATTCAGTCATCCATGCACTCCAGCTTGCTCACAGATACCTCATAGGCAGTCCTTGTCTCTGTCTCTGTCTCTGACAGCTTTTTCACATACTCCCGGCTCTGGATCCTTCCCAGAATGCGCACATGCTCTCCCACATCAAATCCGGAAGCATATCTGGCGTTTCTCCCCCAGCAGATGCAGGGGATATAGTCGGATTTCCCATACGGACGGTTCACCGCCAGCAGAAGATCCGCGATCTCACGCCCCAGAGGAGTCTTGCGGTACACCGGGCGTTTGCACATATAACCTTCCAGAAGGATGTGATTCGTTCTTGCCCCGTCCGGCTCCTCATCGATAAACTCGATCTCTCGCGCAAAAACAGACAATACCAGTCTGTTTTTCTGCTCCTCGTGACGGTTGTACGACCGGAACTGACCGGACACCATAATACATTTCCCGCGATAATCCTGGTTTACATCGATCAGTCGCTCCGACACCATCACGGGTATCCTGTCATTTGAACTGCTCAGTCTCCTTACAAGGATGTCTACCATGTAGAATCCCTC
>CALWFS010000138.1 GCA_944377705.1 uncultured Mediterraneibacter sp.
TTGTCTTTGCCCCGATGATCTTTGCCTCGAAAAGGGCGGTCGCCCCTTCTCCGTCCCCTGCCATCATCTTTGCCAGAGTCTCGTTGACACAGTGCAGAGCCTTTTTAAAGGTCTCATACTCCGGCGTACCGACGCGGATCTTCTCATTGCCCGCCCTGCCGTTTGCCAGCAGGAGTACCGTATCATTGGTAGAAGTATCCCCGTCCACGGAGATCATGTTATAGGTATCCTCCACATCCTCGCTCAATGCCTTCTGGAGCGCTTTTTTTGAGATCTTTGCATCTGTGGTGATAAAGGAGAGCATGGTGCACATATTGGGATGGATCATTCCAGAGCCTTTTGCCATGCCGCCGATGGTCACTGTCTTCTCTCCGATCTCAAATGTCACTGCCGCTTCTTTCTTCCTTGTATCCGTCGTCATGATCGCCTGCGCAGCCGCTGTACCGCTTGCCAGATCCGGCTGCTTCGTCTCTGCCAGCATGGCGATGCCTGCCCTCACCCTGTCCATGGGAAGCTGCATGCCTATAACTCCGGTAGAGCCCACCAGCACACTGTCTTTCTCCACGCCCAGGACTTTTGCCGCCTCCGCCGCCGTCTCCCGGCAGTAATCCATGCCCTCTTCCCCGGTGCATGCATTGGCGATCCCGGAGTTTACGATCACTGCCTGCGGTTTCCTTTTGCTCTCCACCACAGCCCGGTCCCATTTCACAGGCGCTGCTTTTACTACATTCGTGGTAAACGTTCCCGCCGCCTTGCAGGGTTTTTCACTGTAGATCAGGGCCATGTCCGTCCTGCCCTGGTACTTGATGCCTGCAGCCGCGGCTGCCGCCTGAAATCCTTTTGCAGCGGTGACGCCGCCCTCGATCATTTTTATGCTCATAAGCTCATCTCCTCTATATATCTACTGTTCATTAAATGCAGTAATGTTCTCCTCGTTCAGGGTAAAATCATAATAGTTCAGGTCAAGCCGCTCTGTCCAGCCGATGGTATTCCAGAACGCATTCCCGATATCATTTTGGGCAAACGCGATCAGGGACACTTTATTGATCTTCTCCTCTTTGAGCGCCTTCATCGCAAATACGACCATTGCTCTCCCGATGCCGTGCCTGCGGTATTCCTCGTCCACACATACATGGTACAGGCAGCCCCGCCTGCCGTCATGCCCGCAGAGAATGCTCCCCACGATCTTCCCGTCCTTTTCCGCGACCACGCTGGTGGTGGGATTTCGTTTCAGGAAGCGGTCTACCCCTTCCCGGGAATCATCGATGCTGCGGATGCCGAATCCACGGATCTTTTTCCACAGGGCGTACACTCCGTCATAATCATCTATTGTCATCACTCGTATCATAGTATCCTCCTGCTTACGGGAACACGGGCACGAGCTCCAGCCCCTCGCTCTCCTTCAGACCAAACATCAGATTCATGTTCTGCACTGCCTGACCTGCCGCGCCTTTAACCAGGTTGTCGATGGCTCCCATCATGATGATACGGTTTGTGCGCGGATCAATCTTAAACCCGATATCCACATAATTGCTGCCCTCTACCCATTTTGTCTCCGGGCAGACATCCTGATCCAGCACGCGGATAAATTTTTCATCCCTGTAATATTTATCATACACTGCTTTTACATCTTCCCAGCTTACATCCTTCGTAAGCTTTGCATACTCCGTGGCAAGGATGCCTCGGTTCATAGGCACCAGATGGGGCGTAAAACTTAAGGCTACCGGTTCCCCTGCCGCATAGCCGAGCTGTTCCTCGATCTCCGGTGTGTGCCGGTGGGACGCCACCCCGTATGCCTTCATATTCTCATTGACCTCACAGAACAGGTTCTGGACTTTTGCCCCCCGCCCCGCACCGGATGTACCGGATTTGGCGTCAATAATAAGGGTGCTCATATCGATCAGTCCTTCCTTTGCAAGGGGATATGCAGTCAGGATGGAACATGTGGTATAGCATCCCGGATTTGCCACCAGCCTTGCGTTCCTGACGCTGTCTCGGTTCACCTCGCACAGTCCGTACACTGCCTCTTCAAGGAACCGGGGAGCCTTGTGCTCGATCTTGTACCACTCCTCATAGACCTTTACATCCTTCAGGCGGAAATCCGCGCTCAGGTCTATGATCTTTGTCTTTGAGAGGATCTCTTCATTCACAAGGGACGCGCACAGCCCCTGGGGAGTCGCGGTAAAGATCACATCCACCCGGGAAGAGAGCTCCTCCATATTGTCATCCATGCAGACCGCATCTACAATCTGAAACATATTTCTGTACACATCAGCATATTTCCGGTCAATATAGCTCCGGGAGCCATACCATTTGATTTCTGCATCTTTATGTCCTGATAATATCCTTACGAGCTCGCCGCCTGCATAGCCGGTAGCTCCAATAATCCCAACTTTGATCATGATCTTTTGTCCTTTCTGGTATCACTATCCTGCATGTAACATGCGTTTTACAGTTCTCTATGATATACCTCATTCAATAGGAAGTAAAGCATTTCATGAAAATAGTCAGTAGTAATACTTGCATAATAATACATCTTTTATGCATATTATGCAAGTATATTTTATATTTATTTCCACGATTTCATTTGTTAAGCATTATGAATGGAAGGGAAACTGCTGATATATCTCAAAATAACAGGCGGAGCAGCAGAATTTCTTCTGGTGCTCCGCCCGAACTTTTTATATTTAAAACTTTTATTTCCGTATCTGCCCGTTCCCGAAGATGATATACTTCGTCGTTGTCAATGCCTCCAATCCCATCGGTCCTCTTGCGTGAAGCTTCTGGGTGCTGATCCCGATCTCCGCGCCGAACCCGAACTCAAACCCGTCCGTGAATCTGGTAGACGCGTTCACATACACAGCCGCCGCATCGATCTCATCCTGGAACTTCAGGGCATTGTTATAATCATTCGTGACTATGGACTCTGAGTGCCCGGTATTGTATTTATTGATATGCTCGATCGCCTCGTCGATCGAGTCCACGATCTTCACCGAAATAATGGCGTCCAGATATTCTGTCCCCCAGTCCTCTTCCGCAACGGGGATGATCTCTTCACTGATCGCTCTTGCCCTCTCGTCGCCCCTGATCTCCACATCATGAGCCCTTAACCTTTCCACGATCTGCGGGAGTGCTTCCGGCGCGATCTCACTGTGTACCACAAGAGATTCACAGGCATTGCAGACCCCCAGTCTCTGAGTCTTGGCATTTTCCACGATGTCTGCCGCCATCCGGATATCTGCCGATGCGTCCACATAGACATGGCAGTTGCCTGTACCTGTCTCAATCACCGGGACTGTGCTGTTCTCCACCACATTCGCGATCAGCCCTGAGCCGCCTCTGGGGATGAGCACATCAATGCCGCCGTGCATCTTCATCATCTCTCCGGCGACCTCGCGGCTCGTATCCTCCACGAGCAGAACCACATCCTGACAGAGTTTTTCCTTACGCAGTCCGGATTTGATAGCGCGTACGATCGCCTGATTGGAGTGGATCGCATCGCTTCCGCCGCGAAGGATCACCGCATTTCCGGTCTTAAAGCAGAGCCCGAAAGCATCCGCCGTTACATTGGGGCGGGACTCATAAATAATCCCTGCAACGCCCAGGGGAACTCTCTTCTTCCCGATCCTCAGCCCGTTCGGTCTCGTCTTCATATACAGCACTTCGCCCACCGGATCATCCAGGGCCGCGATCTGCCTGAGCCCTTCCGCCATATCAGAAATCCGTTTCTCAGAGAGCGCAAGCCGGTCAATGAGAGACTGCTTGATCCCTTTCTCCTTTGCCGCCTCCAGATCTTTTGCATTCTCTTCCAGGATCATTTCCTGCTGCGCGATAAGTTCATCCGCAACGGCGAGAAGTCCCCTGTTCTTATCTGCAGTTCCCAGTCTTGCCGCTTCAACAGCAGCCTTTTTCGCACAATCTGTGAGCATCTGCATATATGATTCCATTTTACCGGTCTCCTTTCTATCCGCCCTGCGCGGGCGCTTGTTCTGCCCCCTATTGTACCATTGTTCGGAACTTCCCGCCACATCTTTTCTTCCGGAAAATCCTTAAGAAAATCTTATGCTTTATGAATTCCGTCCGATCCTATACCTTGATCCGATCCGCAATTTCGCTTCCAAGAGCAAGTCTCACATCGTCCACTCCGATGATCACACTATCCCTGCACTGCTGGATAACGCGGATCGTGCGCCCCTCCTCCACATGGCGGCTGTGCAGGAAATCAAGGACCTCCTGCAGCCCGAACATCCACTTGATCGTATAATTTTCTCCTGCTTTTGCATTTGACAAATCCTGCATAGGTATCCCTCCTTTTTCTAATTTTAAGAATCCCATGCAGGGTTAGTCAATCACAATCTTTGTTGCATATAAAGGACACAAGTAAGCTGCCGCGCACCCCACATCCCGGGACTCCCGGAATACTGGTATCGTGCCCGGCAGCTCCCGGAACTATCCCGATATTGTTGAAATTTTTTATCACTTTGCGCAAGCAGACGCCTTCCTGACAAATGCATCAAATATGCTCTGATACATACATGCCGCCCATAACACCGGCAAGGCAGAGGATGACGCTGGCGCACATATATGTAAAAGCCATCCCGTAGTGCCCTTTTCCGATCAGGGTATACGCCTCCAGTGAAAATGTGGAAAATGTAGTAAAACCGCCGCATACCCCGGTCTTAAGAAAAAGCACCAGGTTCAGAGACAGGTTCTTTCTTGCAGCCATGCCCGCGATCACTCCGATAATCAGGGCTCCCAGCACATTTGTCACAAGAAGTAAGGGCAGGAAAACTCCCCTTATATGGGAGCAGGCTGATCCCATACCGGAGCACTGCTCCCAGGCCTCCACCCAGTGCTGCGCAGATGATTCCTGCCATTCCTTTACCTCACATATACAATATAGTCGTCTTTCCTCGGCTTTGCCTCCGGCACCGCGCCATCGGCAGGATATCCCAGGATGCAGTGTCCCACTCCGATATAATCTCCTTTGATCCCCCATTTTTGGAGAAGCGCTTTTCCCTCTTCTGAGTCAAACACCTCTCTTGCACGGTGGATCCAGCAGGAGCCCACGCCTACCGCATAAGCGGCATTCATCAGATTGCCCATTACCAGCGAACCGTCCTCCACACAGGTGGAACGCTCTTTTGAAGCCAGCACCACCAGGACTGTAGGTGCTCCGTAGAATGGGTCTGAGTCATCATCGCCAATGACCCGCGCATTAAGCTTTGAGAGATAGTCTCTTGTCTCCTTATCCTGTACCACTACGATTCTGGGAGACTGCATTCCCATTCCTGTAGGGGCATATGTACCTGCCTCAAGGATCTTCTGAAGTTCCTCCTCTTTGATCTGTTCCGGTTTATAAGCGCGTATGCTTCTTCTCTCTTTCAAATCCTTTAATGTTGATTCCATGATCTCATCTCCTATTCCAGTGCACTGCCTGTATGTCTTTATGCCAGTATTTCTTCTTTTCGTCCAAGGATCTTCTCGACTGCCGCGCATGCAGGGCAGTCACAGTATGCGGCTCCGTCCGCCTTGATCTTTTTCGCATGGGCGGCCACACCCGCAGCGGCTTCTGTCCCGCCGAACACTTTTGCCCCGGCTTCTGACTCTGCAAAACTAATGAGCATATCAATAGGCATGATGTCCCCTTCCAGATCAGCGATATATTTCTCAGTCGCCTCTGCCTCATGATCTGTCCCTACAACTGCCAGCCACGCCTCAGCGGATGCCTTTGTCTCTGCATTGCAAGTAGCCGCGTTGATCAGCTCATTGGTCTTCTCAACAACATAATCCAGTACTTTCTTATCCATAGCTAATCCTCCTCGTATTATATAGTAGTAGTGTTTATAGACCCTCTCCAAGGTCTGTATGCTATACTGTTTGGAGATACTGTGGA
>CALWFS010000139.1 GCA_944377705.1 uncultured Mediterraneibacter sp.
AGTCAGCAGGGAAGAAAAAGAAGAATTGAACAGATTGAAACGGTAAATCCAGATCTCACACCTTTATGATCCCCTGCTTATATTCGTTTTGGAATGCGGTCTTGTATTTATCGGTTACCACTGACATATAAAGATTAGATGCCAGAATATCGTTCCTGAGCATTTTCTGTCCTATGGAGGGGAGTTCTTCGCTCTCAGACAATCTTGCCAGCAGCGGAAGCGGGCTTTCTTTTGCTATTCTGTTTATGATCTTTGCCCTGTCTTTGCGGTAGCCGAGCAGGCGGGCATAGAAATGGCGCCCGTTTTCCATATATTCTGTCATATCATTTTTCTTCAGGCCGAGCATGATGTGAAGGAGAGCGCGGTTGATGCGCGTCTGGGTCGTATCCCGTGTCTTTAAAAGTTCGGCAAACTGTTTATAATTGAAGAAATTATTGAGCTGCGAACAGATCCGGTTTGCCAGATCTTCAGACACATCCTGATAGCGGATCAGGCTTCCGGGATGCTTGTTGAGCAGTTTATATTTCAAAATGATAGAGAAATCATTCTGGTAGACCGGATACTGTACCCGGTGATAGTCCTTGAGAAGTTCAAGACAGCAGGATGGGACCTGATCCTCGAGTTCTCCCAGAATACTTGAAAATGATGTGTTTTCAAAAGTACCACCGAAGCGCTCAGTATGGAGAGAGGAGCCTGAATAAGCCAGCAGAGAGCGGATGGCGGATGCAGAGCTGAGACGCTCGGGGGAGAGAGTGCGGTCGTGATAGTGCGAGCCTTCTCTCTGGATCGTGAAGGGGACTATGTGGCTGTTCAGTCTTTTTAAGGACTTGAGGTATTCTATCCCCAGGATATTATTCGGGCTGTCCAGCAGAGCAGCATATGCAGGCACGCGCGTATATTCCAGCAGGGCATCGTGTCTGGCGGAAGGGAAGGATGCTCCTTTCCTCAGATTTTTTTTTAGGAAACTGCGATAATCGTCGGGCTCTCTTATAAGGATGTCTGCCACATGGGAAAGCGCTTCCAGATCATTGCACTCACTGCCAAAGCAGACTGCGTCCACGATCCCGAGGCTGTCAAGCAGGGAGACAGCTCCCATGGCAAAAAACTCTGCGCTCCCCGCAGCGTAGCAGACAGGAAGTTCAAAGACAGCGGATGCTCCGCATTTTAAGGCCATCTCTGTCCGGAGACGCTTCGGCATAATGGCGGGGACACCCCTCTGTACATAATCACCGCTCATGACGACAATGACAGCATCAGCGCCTGTGACACGCCGAGCTTCATTTATATGATGAAGATGCCCGTTGTGAAATGGATTGTATTCTGTGATCAGACCCACAATTTTCATAAGAATCTCCTTGTATATCAATTTCTACCATATTATACTATAAAAAGATGAATTCTTATAGGGAAAAATCAGGAAAAGTATACAAAGACAGGAGAGTGCGGCATGGATAAGGAAAACCGGCTGGATGTGGAGCAGATAATCGAACTGCTTGAAAAACATGATTTTAAAGAATTAAAGGAAGAACTGGAAACCATGCATCCGGTAGATATCGTAGAATGCCTGGAAGAACTTGGAAAGAAGCAGCGCACTCTTGTTTTTCGTCTTTTGGCGAAGGAAGAAGCGGCGGAAGTATTCACGGATATGAACAGTGAGATGCGCGAGGATCTGATCAATGCGCTGACTGATTCTGAGCTGGAAGAGGTTATGGAAGAGATGTATGTAGATGATACGGTAGACGTGCTGGAAGAGATGCCGGCTAATGTAGTAGACCGTCTGCTCGCGGCAACTGATGAGGAGACCCGGCAGAAGATCAACAGCCTTCTCCAGTATCCGGAGGACAGTGCGGGAAGTATCATGAATATCGAGTATATCAGCCTTCGCAGGGAGATGACTGTGGCGGACGCCATCCTGAAGATCCGTCAGGTCGGCATCAACAAAGAGACGATCTATACCTGTTATGTCACTGAGAAGAAAAAGCTGATCGGGATGGTAGATGTTAAAGATCTGCTTACGGCCGGGGAGTCCCGCCTGATCGGGGATATCATGGATGAAAATGTGCTCTATGCAAGGACCTTGGACGATCAGGAGCATGTGGCAAATATGATCAATAAATACGGTCTTGTGGCGATCCCGATCATCGATCATGAGGACTGTCTGGTGGGGATCGTCACTGTCGACGATGCAATGCTCGTCCTTCAGGATGAGACTACTGAAGATATCAGTATCATGGCCGGTGTCAGTCCGAACGAAGATTCGTACTTCGAGACGTCGGTATTCCAGCAGGCGAAAAACCGTACGCCCTGGCTGATGCTGCTTATGCTTTCCGCGACAGTGACCGGCGAGATCCTGGGGTATTACGAAAATGCCATGGCAGCGATGCCTGTTCTGATCACTTTTATCCCTATGCTCATGGGCACGGTCGGTAACTGCGGGTCCCAGAGTTCAACGCTGGTCATCCGCGGTCTGGCGGTGGGGGAAATCGAATTTCCCGATATTTTTAAGGTTATTTTTAAGGAGATCAGAGTGGCTCTGATCGTGGGTACGCTTCTTGCGGTCGTCAATGGCATCCGAATCTGCATTATGTACGACGGAAATATAATGCTTGCCGCTGCCCTCGGAGTGACGATGATCGCTGTTGTGGCGATGGCGAAATGTATTGGATGCATTCTTCCTCTTGTGGCAAAGAAGATCGGACTTGACCCGGCAATCATGGCTGCGCCTCTGATTACAACGATTTTGGATACATGTACGATCCTTGTATACTTTAATATCGTGACAGCAGTGTTTAAAATCTGAGATTGTTATTTTTGTGACAATCATATAAACTCAGCTGTGAGAAACAATAGATTGTACTTAAAAATGCACATAAAATCCCTTGTATACAAAAAACCTTTGCGTTATAATAAAACTACATGTGATAAAAAATGAAAGGTGGCTTTTAAATCATGGGATTTATTGATGAAATCAAGGCAAGGGCGAAAGCTGACAGGAAAACAATCGTTCTTCCCGAGACAGAGGACGAAAGAACTTATAAGGCTGCGGAGACAGTCTTAAAAGAGGGGATCGCGGACCTGATCCTTGTGGGAAGTAAAGAGGAGATTGAAAAGAATAAAGGTACATATGATATTTCCGGAGCAGTGATCGTTGATCCGGCTGCGAATGATAAAACAGAAAGCTATATCGCAAAACTGGTTGAGTTAAGGCAGAAAAAAGGTATGACAGAGGAGCAGGCACGTGAGCTTCTTCTCAATAATTATCTGTACTATGGCGTTATGATGGTGAAGATGGGCGATGCTGACGGAATGGTATCTGGAGCATGCCATTCTACAGCAGACACACTCCGTCCGTGTCTTCAGATCCTGAAGACGAAACCGGGCACAAAGCTGGTATCCGCATTCTTTCTTATGGTTGTTCCGGACTGTGATATGGGCGCAAACGGAACATTTATCTTCGGAGATGCAGGACTGGAGCAGAATCCGGATCCCGAAAAACTGGCATATATCGCACTTTCTTCCGCAGAATCCTTTAAGACTCTGACAGGAAAAGAGCCGATCGTGGCAATGCTTTCTCACTCCACAAAGGGAAGCGCAAAACACCCGGATGTAGACAAGGTGGTTGAGGCGACACGCCTTGCGCATGAATTCGCTCCGGATCTGAAACTGGATGGAGAACTTCAGCTCGACGCGGCGATCGTTCCCGAAGTGGGCGCTTCCAAGGCGCCGGGCAGTGAAGTTGCAGGACATGCGAATGTACTGATTTTCCCGGATCTGGATGCGGGGAATATCGGGTACAAGCTGGTTCAGAGACTCGGCAAGGCAGAGGCATACGGACCGCTGACCCAGGGCATCGCGGCTCCGGTCAACGATCTTTCACGGGGATGCAGCGCAGAGGATATCGTAGGTGTAGTCGCTATCACTTCTGTTCAGGCTCAGGCAATGGATTAATACAGGGCGAAAATAAAAAAAATAAAACCTTTGGGAGGAAAGAAAATGAACGTATTAGTAATCAACTGTGGGAGCTCTTCATTGAAATTCCAGCTTATCAATGCAGAGTCTGAGGAAGTGCTGGCGAAAGGTCTCTGTGAAAGAATCGGGATCGACGGCAGACTGACTTATCAGCCGGAGGGCGGAGAAAAAGAAAAATCGGACAAGCCGATGCCTACACACACCGAGGCAATCCAGTATGTCATTGAAGCATTGACAAATCCGAAGACAGGCGTTGTGAAAGATCTGAACGAGATCGGGGCAGTCGGACACCGCATGGTTCACGGCGGAGAAAAATTTGCTTCATCCGTTGTCATCACAGAGGAAGTGAAGAAGGCTGTGGCAGAATGCAATGAGCTGGCACCGCTTCATAATCCGGCAAACCTTATCGGCGTGGACGCCTGTGAGAAGCTCATGCCGGGCACGCCTATGGTCGCAGTATTTGATACGGCTTTCCACCAGACAATGCCGGAGAAGGCTTATATGTATGGCCTTCCTTACGAGTACTATGAGAAATATAAAGTAAGGCGCTATGGCTTCCACGGCACAAGCCACAGCTATGTATCCAAAAAAGCCGCAGAGGTGATGGAAAGACCTTATGAAGATCTGAAGACGATAGTATGCCATCTTGGAAATGGTTCCAGCGTGACAGCAGTCATGAATGGAAAATCCGTGGATACTTCTATGGGACTGACACCTTTGGAGGGACTTGTGATGGGAACTCGTTCCGGTGATATCGATCCGGCTATTATGGAATTTGTCGCCCAGAAAGAGGGGCTTGATATAGCAGGGGTTATGGATGTCCTCAACAAGAAATCAGGTGTGTTCGGTCTTTCAGGCGGTCTCTCCAGTGATTTCCGTGACCTGACAGACGCGATGAACGCAGGGGATAAAAAGGCTAAGATCGCAATGGATGTATTCTCTTACAGAGTTGCAAAATACATCGGTTCTTATGTGGCGGCAATGAATGGTGTTGATGATATCGTGTTCACAGCCGGGATCGGAGAGAACGATGATTATGTAAGAGAGCAGGTATGCAGCTATCTCGGATATCTCGGAGTTATTTTTGACAAAGAGAAAAACGATGGACTGAGAGGAACACAGGCTGAGCTTACAAAACCGGGATCAAAGGTAAGGGTGTTCGTTATTCCGACAAACGAGGAGCTTGCGATTGCAAGAGAGACACTGGCGCTTATAAAATAACAGTGTTTTTGAACAAGGGATTGGGACAGGACAGGGATGCCTCAGAAATGAGGCAGGACCTGTCCGTCTTTATGGCGATAAGAGTTTAAAAACCATTGTCAGGTATTAAAAAAATCATGGTTGACAAACAAGATTTACATGATATAATAGACAAGGTATGAATAGGAGTAATAACTATGTTAATTAACCTATCAGACGTTTTGTCAGACCAGCATAAGACAGTTGAAGAGACTGTGCCGCTTACAATGGAGAAGATCCGGATGAAGTCCGGGGAATATCCTGTCGTGAGCAGCGAGCCGGTCCGTGTCAGGGTAGAGCATGTCAAAGGAAAGGAGCTGCTGATCCATGCGGCAGCCAGATTTGTGGCAGTCATCCCGTGTGACAGATGCCTGGATGATGTCAGGTATGAGTTTGTACTGGACAGTACAAAACATGTGGACGCAGGTCTCTCCGACGCAGAACTGACAGAGGAGCTGGATGAATCAAACTTTATAGACGGATATCATCTTGACGTGGACAAATTACTCTACAATGAGGTTTTGTCGGGATGGCCGGAGAAGGTGTTGTGCAGAGAGGACTGCAAAGGTCTCTGCAAAGTATGCGGTCAGAACCTGAACACGGGGTCCTGCGACTGTGAGGAACCGGGACTTGATCCGAGGATGTCAGTTGTCCGTGACTTATTTAAGAATTTTAAG
>CALWFS010000140.1 GCA_944377705.1 uncultured Mediterraneibacter sp.
GTGTCCCATGCCGTCGATACCCCTTGCCATTCCGCTGATAATCTCTACTCCTGCTCCTGCCAGCATCCGGGCAAATTCGACCGCATACTTCTCCCCGTAAGGCGTGCACCTGCGGGCCCCTATAATGGCAGCTCTCCGGGCATCCTCTCCCGGCAGACTTCCTTTTACATAGAGCGCATACGGATAGTCCGGGATCTCCTTTAAACATTTCGGATACTCCTCGGAAAACCAGGGGATAAAGCGTATTTCCTTTTTGAGCATCTCCTCAAAAGCAGCCTCCGGATTCTCCTGCTTTCTTGCCTGCTGTATTGTATTTCGTTCTTTCTCATTCAAGAACTCAAATTTTCCCATCTGAGCTTCTTCTATATAATAAAGTGCTTCTGCTGTTTTTACCCGCTTCCTCAGAAGCATCTTTTTCCTTGTCGATATTCCTTTTATGCTTGCCAGCCAATATTCATATTTCATGATTTACACCTCCTGTCTCTGCCAGTATTTTTCATCTGCCACGCGATAGCCCACTGCTTCCTTCAAATGCCGTTCTCCAATTCTTTCCTCCCCTTCCAGGTCAGCAATCGTGCGAGCTGTTTTGATGATCCGGTGATATGCCCGCGCGGTCAGTCCCATTACTGTAAATACCTGTTCCATCAGCGTACGTTCCTTATCCCCCAGTTCACAGTAATCCTGGATATCCTTTTCCCGGAGCATGGAATTCGTTGTGATCTTAGTTCCTTTGTAGCGCTTTTTCTGTATCTCTCGCGCCATGCATACCCTCTTCCTGATCACAGCAGAGCACTCTCCTTTTCTCTCATCAGCCAGCTGTCTGTACTCCACCCGGGGAGCCTCCACACACAGATCAATCCTGTCAAGGAACGGACGGCTGATCCTGCTTAAATACATATGGATCTGCGCAGGAGTACATGTGCATTTCTTCATATTGGGATAACACCCGCAGGGACAGGGGTTCATTGCCGCCACCAGAATAAAGTCTGCCGGGAATCTGTAATTTCCATAAGTCCGTGATATCTGTACGCTCCTTTCTTCCAGTGGCTGACGCAGTACTTCGATCACACTCTTCCTGAATTCGGGCAGCTCATCCAGAAAAAGAACACCTCCGTGTGCCAGGCTGATCTCCCCTGGCCGGGGGACAAGTCCGCCGCCAATCAACGCAGCCCTGGTCGCCGTATGATGCACCTCGCGAAATGGCCGCTTCCGTATAAGAGGCGACCTTTCATCCAGCATTCCCATCACGCTGTATATCTTTGTGATTTCCAGACTTTCCTCTATATCCGGCATGGGGAGAATCCCAGCGATGCATTTTGCAGTCATAGATTTCCCGCTTCCCGGAGGTCCGATCATGAGCAGATTATGTCCTCCCGCCACAGCGATCTCTGCCGCGCGCTTTACGTTTTCCTGCCCTTTTATATCCGCAAAATCCGGAAGAGTATCCTCCCAGCCATCTTTTATTTCCGACTCTGACTGTTTTTCGGGCATCCGTTCTCCAGAAAGAATATCTACGACTTCCACGAGACTTCCCACGCCGATTACTTCCACGCCTTTGACAAGTGAACCTTCCGACTCATTTTCACAGGGCACGATAAATCGGGTTATGCCGTTTTGCTTTCCCTCCATTACAACAGGCAGAACACCAGGCACTTTTCTTACCCGTCCGTCAAGCCCCAATTCTCCTGTGATCAGGCATCCCTCTGCCGCCTCTGGGCTGATCTGCCCCAGAGACGCCATGATCGCCACCGCGATGGGCAGGTCAAAGGATGCGCCCCTTTTCCGCAGCGTAGCCGGCGACAAGTTGACGACTGTACGCTTTGCCGGATAGTCAAATCCCGAATTTCGAATTGCGGTCCTTACTCGCTCTCCCGCCTCTTTTACTTCTGATGACAGATAGCCTACCATGTGAAACACCGGCAGCCCGTTAGACACATCCGCCTCCACACGGACCAGCTCCACTCCCAGGCCATCAATGGCAGCGGATAAAATTGTACTGAAACTCATCTATACTCCTTTCTCATGAGTTCCCTGTTTGTATAGAATTACCGAGTCAAACACCACATTCTCAACAAATAACTGAAATTCCGGCCGATACAGCCAGACACTCTTTTGGAGTGAGATTATCGGGAAAAGATATTCCCGAGAATGTACATCTATGATAGCTTACACTGCGACAAGTGTCAATGAATGGTATCTCTGTACTCCATATACGGATATATTTGCACTTTATCTATGGATATTAGCCTGCCCTTCTTTCTTCCTGTCCGGGACCCGAGTCACTGTATACTGTCCTTCTTTCAGTTGGAAAAGCACGAACCTCCCCGTTTTTTCATAAACTATATCAAATGTGCTAAGAGGTGCCGTCTTGAAATCATTTCCCAACCCTCTCACCGCTTCGGAAGAGAAGTATTACATCCAGAGATATACAGAGGGAGACCTCGAAGCAAAGCACATCCTGATCGAACGGAATCTGAGGCTTGTTGCCCATGTGATCAAAAAATATCAGAATCTGGAAGAAGATCCAGAGGACCTGCTCTCCATCGGAACGATCGGACTGATTAAAGCAGTCGTCACCTTCAATCCCGATAAGGGAAACCGGCTGGCAGCGTATGCTTCCCGGTGTGTTGAAAATGCTATCCTATCGCCAATGCGGTTTTACTCCCGGGAGAAATCCCCCAGCAAGGATTGCAGTCACATTGGAAGGTATTTACAAAGTTTTCAGATGAAAATTATCTCATGTGCAGAACAGAAGACGGCATTGTACAGTACGCTCCTCTGTGCATCCATACATTCCGGCTGATCGCTCCCCGTAAGCTCCTGGAAGCACAGCAGTTCAATCAGCAGTATCACAGTTACGAGGAAATACAAAACGTTCCTGACCGCCTGCGCTGGTGCCGCCATCACATGGGGCTGATGCAGAAAGAGGTTGCAGAACAGATTGGAATCTCCAGAGGACACTATATAGATTATGAAGTGGGATATGTTGATTACTACCCGAAAGAAGTGGTGGACAGGCTGGCAGACTTCTATCATATCCCAGTTGAAGACCTTCTGGATGAATACAATCTTTTCTTATATAAAGGTCAGGGGAAAATGCTAAAAGAGTGCCGGGAAAAAATGGGGTTAAAGAAGAAACCCTTTGCGAGAATGCTGCATGTGGATCCAAATACTTACCGGAACTGGGAATCAGATAAAAAAAGAATGTTTAAGCTTACCTGGGAAAAATATTTTCGTGAAGTGCTCTTAGCCAACCAGAATGCATTAAATCAGAATAACATTTGAATAATTGAAGTCATACTTCGACAGACTAACCATCTTGAACCCAGATCGTCAGTCTGTTTTTTCTTTGACAGCTGAATGGATGATCTCATCAATCAACTGTACTTTCTGTTCAGAGGGGCAATTCAACCTGTTGATATACTGACCGACCATATCAGCGTGGACGCCTGCCGCCCGGACTGCCAGCTCATGTCTGCCCTCTTCTGTTTTCGGATAATGAACGATCACATGGATCGGAGCACTTTTCCTTGCGATACCACGCACCTCCCCGGTATTTCAGTTTATGAACGAGAAGTTGTCCGCTATTCTTCCGGAGACTGTTTCCTTTTTCTGCATCATCAGATTAAATTTGATGTTATAATATATAGAAGAAACGCATTAAAACTTCTTTGTGATAACATCTTATCAGGGAGTTTGCAAAAGCTCATTGAACGCAGTTTGAGCATAAATTGACCAGGATCAGGAGGAAATATATGGGACGCTGCGATTTCAGTTCAATCATTACCACGGTTCGCAAATATATCGGCGATGACAGAGGAATGAATCAGATTGATCTGCTTTATGAATTGTTTGAAGGTTTTCTTGAAGAGGAATCTTCACAGGACTTTGATTTTGACAATGGTCTTGTCTGCCGCTGGTTTAACGGACAGGCCCGGATCAGCCCCCGCATCTCCGGATATTATCTCCATACAGACAACAGGAACCGTCTGGCTGATGATATAGAAACAAATATTCTGCCGCTGATGTGTGACAGCGCAATGGCAATACAGGAAATCTACAAGATCCTGATACAGGATGGAACTATTTCCGATCAGAAAAAAGAACAGCTTACTCAGGATTACCCGTGTCATACTTCTGAAGAACAGGCTGCTTTTTTTGCGTCTGTTCTTTGCTTTGGAATGGAACGGACATTTGTTAAAAGGAACGCTGCCACCAAAAAACTGCTTGCTGCCGGAACACTGTCTCCGGTAATCAGTGATTTTGTTTATAACGGAGAAGTTCCCAAGGCGTGTGCTCATTTCTGCGGAAGGAATCAAGAGCTTTCCACACTTCACGAATTAATTTCAGAAAAGCGGATCATTTTTCTGCAGGGGGTTGCCGGTATCGGGAAAAGCGAGCTTGCCAAAGCATATGCAAGAGCTTACAGAAAAGACTATACAAATATTTTGTATCTGACCTACAGCGGTGATCTGCGGCAGGATATCATTGATCTGGACTTTGTGGATGATCTGCCGGAGGACACGGAAGAAGACCGTTTCCGCAAGCACAACCGTTTCCTGCGGTCACTAAAAGAAGATACTTTGCTTATCATAGACAACTTTAATACTACAGCCGGAAAAGACGCCTTCTTCTCTGTACTGTTAAAATACCGCTGCCGTATCCTTTTTACTACCCGAAGCCGTTTTGATAACTATGCGTCTTTCAATCTTGGAGAAATATCTGATCCTGATGCTTTATTGTCACTAATGGGATATTTCTACTCAGATGCAAAGAGGAAACAGTCTATCCTGAAACAAATTATTCAGACCGTTCACAGCCATACACTGGCGGTAGAATTATCCGCACGGCTGTTGGAAACAGGTATCCTGGAACCACAGGAATTACTGGCACGGCTACAGGTTGAAAAATCTGCCCTTGGCGCAACGGATACTATTGATATCGTAAAAGACGGACAAAGTCGGAAAGCTACCTATTATGAGCATATACATACGTTGTTTTCTCTGTATCGTCTCTCCGAGGAAGAACTTGATATTATGCGGGGGCTGATTTTTGTTCCCGTCAGCGGAGTCAGCGGACGACTGTATGCAAACTGGATGAAACTTTCGGACATGAACAGGATCAATGACCTGATTGAGAAAGGCTTTGTACAGACACAATCCGGAAGACAGATTTCTCTTCATCCCATGATACAGGAAGTGGCAATTGACGAGACCAGACCGTCAGTAAATAACAGTGCTGTACTGCTTGACAGCCTGCAAACCATCTGTCTGCTACATGGACATGACGTCACCTGGTACAAACCGCTGTTTCTGACCATCGAGAACATCATTCGGGAGATTGCAGATGACAATACGCCGACTTATTTGAGTTTTCTGGAAGATGTATTTCCCTACATGGAAAAGTACCACTATACAGCTGGAATGGAATTAATCATCGGCAAATTATCCGGGCTACTCACAGATGAAACTGTCGGGCGCAGTACAGACCGGGCGCTCCTTCTGGATTATCGTGCAGCCTGTGAGATAAAAACAGAAAAAGCCATCAGACTGGAAAAGGAAGCCATCGCCCTGATCCCGGAGATCTCAGAAGAAAACGCTCATCTTATTTCCAATCTCTACTCCAATCTGGGCGGGCTTTACAAAAAGGCAGGGAAACGGGATCTGGCACAGCAGGCTATGGAGCAGGGGCTTCGAATCCTGGAACAGTATGATCTGCTTTACTACCATGACAGTATTGCCCAGACTGCGAACTATGCCGTTCTCCTTACTGAAATGGGGCAGCCGGAAAGAGGGCTCTCCGCTCTGAAAAAACTATCCC
>CALWFS010000141.1 GCA_944377705.1 uncultured Mediterraneibacter sp.
CGAGTTGCCCCCTGCTGATTTCCGTTCTTAGCATAGTCCCGGATTTCGTAGTTTTCGCTGCCACGGAGCTCGGAGCCGAAGCCACCCGCACGCCCGCTCTGAATACGTCTCCAATATATTGCTTCGGTGTTTTCGGACCCCTTACTCAACCACAGGCTCCCCGGCAAATCCAGATTTCTATCGTAACCTGCGTCCTTCATATTTCATTTTTGTCCTTAAGAACCGCATCAGAGCTGCCAGCCGTTCTTCCACAGATTCGCCGTTCTCGGCAAATTCCAGACTCTCAGCCGCTGCCGTGAGAAATCTCCCGTCTATTTCAGTCTGATGGCGCTGCAGGAACTGTATACGATCTCCGTTATCCTCCAGCTCCAGGAATTTCAGGATAAGAGCAGTCGTGCTACCCTGCCGCCTCAGCCCCGCAGCAGGACCTTCCTTTAAGTCCCGGCACAGCTCAAAACGGTATTTCTGTTCTGCCTGCGGATATCTTCCCGTATCCAGTGGGCTTAAAAAGGCCTCAAGAACACTCGCATAGACCTTATGCGCCCCCTCCGTCGTCTCGAAGACGACCATATCTTCCCCTGTCTCTGTACAAGTGGCGATATGAAGGATCTTATATTTTTTTCCTTTGAAATGCCTGTATATGTCTCCCGCCTTCGGAATTCTTCTCTCCATACACAGCTCCTTTCCTGTATTGAACGAATATTCCCCCGGGGATCAGCCATCTTTCCATAGAGGCTGATCCGCATCAGTACAGTTTTGCGCTGATGAGTTTCGGGCGGAATCCTTTCTGTTCCAATGCATCCAGTATCCTGTTCTTATGCTCCGTTCCAAACGCTTCCATCGTAATCCTCAGCTCCACGGCAGCATTTCTGTTCGTGCTCACAAACTGATTGTGTTCCAGCTTGATGACATTTCCCTGCTCATCTGCAATGATCTTTGCAACCTGCACCAGTTCGCCCGGCTTGTCCGGAAGAAGGACGGACACGGAGAAGATACGGTCCCTCTGGATCAGACCGTGCTGTACAATAGACGACATGGTGATCACATCCATATTTCCCCCGCTTAAGATACAGACGACTTTTTTCCCTTTACAGTCAAGCTGCTTAAGCGCCGCCACAGAAAGAAGCCCGGAATTCTCCACGATCATTTTGTGGTTTTCCACCATATCCAGGAAAGCGCCGATCAGCTCATCGTCCTCTACCAGAAGGATCTCATCTACATTTTCCTGTACATACGGGAGCACCAGGTCTCCCACTGCCTTCACGGCAGTTCCGTCTGCAATCGTATTTGCGCTCTCGAGCTCCACAACTTCTCCCACCCGGACGGCCGCGGTCATGCTTGCCGCCTCCGCCGGCTCCACGCCGATCACTTTGATCTTTGGATTGAGCATTTTCGCAAGTGTAGACACGCCGGAGATCAGACCGCCGCCCCCGATAGGAACAAGGATATAATCCACTGTCGGAAGTTCCTGAACGATCTCCATGGCAATGGTCCCCTGTCCGGTCGCCACATCAGGATCATTAAAGGGATGGACAAATGTATAGCCTTCTTTTTCCGCAAGCTGACAGGCATACTCATAGGCATCATCATACACATCTCCGTAGAGCACTACCTCAGCGCCGTAGCTCTTTGTCCGGTTTACTTTGATCAGCGGCGTGACTGTCGGCATGACAATAACAGCCTTGCACCCAAATTGTTTTGCCGCGAATGCGACTCCCTGGGCGTGATTCCCCGCCGATGCGGTGATCAGCCCTTTCTTCCGCTCCTCCTCAGTAAGCGTGCTTATCTTATAGTAAGCCCCCCGGATCTTATATGCGCCGGTGTACTGCATATTTTCGGGTTTTAAATAGACCTTTGCCCCACTCGCTTCGCTCAGGTAATCGCTGTAAATCAGTTTGGTAGGGTTTGTCACTTTTTTCACCAGTTCGCTTGCTTCCTCAAATTTCTCCAAAGTCATCATTTTCTATTCCCTCTTTCTGATCAAGACTCTATTCTTCTGTTTCCTGTGCGTCTTCCTCCCGATAAAAAAGTGCGTTTACAAATTCATCTGAGTCAAATTTCTGGAGATCATCGATTGACTCCCCGACTCCGATATATTTCACAGGGATGCCAAGTTCTGCCTGTATGGCAACCGCGATTCCTCCCTTTGCCGTGCCGTCCATTTTTGTCAGGATGACACCTGTAATGTCCGCCACCTCATTAAATTCCTTTGCCTGAGCCAGAGCATTCTGACCTGTCGTAGCATCGAGCACGACCAGTGTCTCCCGAAATGCCTCCGGATACTCCCGGTCGATCACTCGATTGATTTTTTTGAGCTCTTCCATCAGATTTTTTTTGTTGTGAAGCCGCCCGGCCGTATCGCACAAAAGGACATCCGCCTTCCTTGCCTTTGCGGCGGCTGCGGCATCATAGATAACAGACGCAGGGTCTGCTCCTTCCTGTCCGCCGATCATGTCAACTCCGGCCCGGTTCGCCCACTCCTTCAGCTGTTCGCCCGCAGCGGCGCGAAAGGTATCTGCAGCGGCGAGCACTACTTTCTTTCCCTGATCCCTGAGCTTTCCTGCAAGTTTTCCGATGGTAGTCGTCTTTCCCACTCCGTTTACGCCAATCACAAATACAACTGATGTACGGTTCTCAAATTCATATGCAGTCTCGCCAACGTCCATCTGCTCTTTAATACTGTCGATCAAAAGCTGCCTGCACTCCATAGGCTCTTTGAGATGCTGTACGCGCACCTTTTCCCTCAGGTCTTCCAGGATCTGCATTGTAGCATGGACTCCCAGGTCACCCATGATCAGCGTTTCTTCCAGCTCCTCATAGAAATCCTCATCGATCTTGGAAAATCCGTGGAAAATACTGTCCATTCCGGATACGATATTATCCCTGGTCTTTGTCAGACCTGAGACGAGACGTTTAAAAAAACCTTTTTTCTCTCCCATTGTGTTCTCTCCTGCTCTTTATTTATCCAGTTCATTCTCCAGCAGATCCACTGACACAAGAGTAGATACCCCCTTCTCCTGCATAGTGATCCCGTACAGGCGGTCCGCTGCTGTCATTGTCCCTCTTCTGTGGGTAATGACAATAAACTGGGTATTTTCTGTCAGTTTGTGCAGATACTGCGCAAACCTGGTCACATTGTTATCATCCAGGGCCGCTTCAATCTCATCCAGCAGACAGAAAGGAGACGGCTTTAAGTTCTGGATCGCAAACAGAAGGGCGATCGCAGTCAACGCCTTCTCTCCTCCCGAGAGCTGCATCATATTCTGCAGCTTCTTCCCCGGCGGCTGGGCAATAATGCGTATGCCTGCCTCAAGGATATCCTCATCCTCCATCAGCTCCAGCGTTCCTTTTCCCCCGCCGAAAAGCTGCTTAAAGACACTGTTGAACTCTTCGGCGATCCGGGCAAACTGCTCAGCGAACTGTTTTCTCATGGCAGCGTCCAACTCCTCGATGATCTGCACAAGCGTTGCTTCTGCCTCGACCAGATCATCATGCTGTCCCTTCAGGAACTCGTATCTCTCAGATACATTTTTAAAATCCTCAATGGCATTTACATTCACAGTGCCAAGCTTCCGGATCTCATTTTTCAATGTCTGGATCTGCCGTTTCATATATGCAAGATCAGTCAGATTCTTATCTCTTAATTCCATGGCGTGATTATATGTGAGCTCATATTCCTCCCACATATAATTCATCTGTTTCTCTGAAGCAGCTTCATAAGATTCTTTCTGGCTGTTCAGGCGGAAACATTCTTTATCCAGGCCGGAGATGTGCTTTGCCAGATCTTCCCTCATCCTGAGGAAATCTTTGTGCCTCTGGTTCAAGCCCTCCCTCTTCTCCGTCTGTTCCCTGATCTCTTTCCCGATCTCATCGAACAGCTCCTTTGAATCCTCGATGGTTCGCTTAAGTTCTTCTATCTTCTGCTCTTTTTCCCGGATTTCTTCCGAGGCCTGGTCCTTGTTTGAATCAAGTTCCTGTAATTCTGACTCAAACCTGTCTGTTTCTTCATCGATACGGGAAATATTCTCCAGGATAAATACATTCTGCTGTTCCAGGGATGCAAGTGCGAGGTGCACTTCCTCGGACTGTTTCAGCTGGGAACTCTCCGCCTGCTTCTCCTCATCCAGCATCTTCTGCAGCTCTTCGATCCTGGTATTTAAATCTTGTTCCAGAGTTTCCGAAGTTTCCAGTTCCATTTGGATAGACTCTTCATTGTCCCGGATCTCCTTCAGCTCCCGCTCCAGTTTCTCCTGCTCAGAAGCATAGCCCTCCAGGCGCCGCTTTCCTTCTCCCATGCGGCCCCGAGTCTGTTCTACATTCATCTTTGCAGTATTCTCAAGTACCGAAGCCTTTCTGAGTTCCTGCTGGATCTCATCAATAGTATTATAGCACGCCCCGCGCTCTGCCTTGACCCTGCTGACTTCCTTTTCCATGACATCCATGTCCGACTTGAGCATGGCAACTGTCTTCTCAGATTCTTCAATCTCCCTGCGCCGGCTCAAGAGATTACTGGAATTTTTAAACGCGCCTCCAGTCATGGACCCGCCCGGATTGATCAGCTCGCCCTCCAGAGTAACGAGACGCAGTGTCTGCCGGTATTTTCGCGCGATAGCGATTCCGTCATCAATGGCGCGCACCACGATCGTCCTGCCCAGGAGCTGGGCCGCAAGCCCTTCAAACTGTGGCTCCACATGTACCAGGGTATTTGCAAGTCCGACCACACCTTTTTCCCTAAGTGCCTCTTCATTTTTGAGCCCGAAACTTCCCTTCATGCCGGTAAGAGGGAGAAACGTCGCGCGTCCGTACTTGTTCTTTTTCAGGAAAGCGATCATCCGCTTTGCCGTATCCTCGTTATCTGTGACAATGTTCTGGATGCTCCCTCCAAGGGCCGTCTCAATAGCGATCTCATATTCCTTATCCACTTTGATGATATCTGCCACAACGCCGATAAGCCCCTTTTCCCTGTCCTTGTTGGACATGACCCGGCGGATGCTGTTTCCATAACCGTCATAGCGCTCTGTTATATTTTTCAGCGATTCCAAACGTGAGGATTCTCTGTGATATGCTGTTTGTCCGATCCTGAGCTTCTCCTGCTTTTCATTCAGCTCGTTCTGGAGTCTTGCAATCGTCTGCTCATTCTCTGCAATTTTTTTGTTGTATCCCGCGATGGTCTCCTGAACATCGTTCAGTTCTTCCTCGTATTTTTTCAGAGATTCCGCCTGTCTCTCATGCTCTGCTGACACTTCCAGGATATTTCTTGACAGAGCTGCCCTGCGCGCCGAGATCTGCTCTCTTGTAGTGTCATAGTGCTGGATCTTTGCCTTCGTGGAAGCCCGGTTTCCAAGGATATCTATGATCTCCTGTTTCCCGCTCTCGATCTCAGCAGTGCGCTCTGCGATCCGGCTCTGGGTCTCGATCAGTTTTTCCTTTGCCTCGCTGTCCTGGGCAGAAGCTTTGTTTAATTTTTCCTGTACCTCCTGCTTTTCTCTTTCAAGAGAAGCCTTTTGTTCCTTCCTTGTCTCAATCTCGATACGGACCGTATTTGAACGGTTATCATAATGCTCGTCATTCATTCGGACTGTATTGATCTGTTCCTTTAAGACATTGATCTGACCTTCAAGCTGCTGCTTCAGAAGGTTTGTCTCATTGAGCTGATTTTTCGCCGTCTCGATGGCAAGGTCTATCTGCTCGACCTCTTCCTCAATCGCCTCGTACTCTGCCTTCATCTCCTCATAGCGCTGGCTGGAATCCTCCATCTCAGATGAGGCGATCTCGTATTTTTCCTCCA
>CALWFS010000142.1 GCA_944377705.1 uncultured Mediterraneibacter sp.
CGTTCTCGTTGAATTCCAGCCTGTTTTTTGAGCGCCTGAACAGGGGGACGCTGAATTCAGATTCCAGTTTCTGCATAGAACGTGTCAATGTGGGCTGAGACATATGGAGTTCGTCGGCGGCTTTAGACAAGGTTCCATACCGATTAAAAGCTGTAAGTTGTTCAAGCTGGTACAATTCAATCATGGTGTATCTGCTCCTTTCGCGAGGGTTCAGTATTCATATACAGTATAGCACAATGCGGGATTCATATTGTACTTTTTTAAACAGATTTTTTATAATTAACACAGAAAGAAAAAGAGGAGGACAATTACTATGGAATATGCAGTATTAAATAACGGAGTAAAAATGCCAATGGAAGGATTCGGAGTTTTTCAGGTGCCGGACCAGGCAGAGTGTGAGCAGGCAGTGCTGGACGCCATTGCAAGCGGCTATCGTCTGATCGACACTGCGGCTGCCTACATGAATGAAGAGGCTGTGGGAAAAGCCATTGCAAAATGCGGCGTTCCCCGCGAAGAACTGTTCATTACAACAAAGCTCTGGGTACAGGATTCAAGTTATGAGGCGGCAAAACGCGCGATCCAGACATCACTTGACAAGCTGGGACTGGATTATCTGGATCTGTATCTGCTCCATCAGCCTATGGGAGATTATATCGGCGCATACCGTGCCATGGAAGAGGCATACAAAGAAGGAAAACTCAAAGCCATCGGCGTATGTAACTTCTACCCGGCACGTCTTGCAGATCTGTGCGAGACAGTGGAAGTGACGCCTGCTGTCAACCAGGTAGAGCTTCATCCGTTCTTCCAGCAGGAAGACGCACTCGCCCTGATGAAAGAATACGGTGTGATCCCGGAAGCATGGGGACCGTTCGCAGAAGGAAACCACGGGATCTTTACGCATCCGGTGCTTACAGAGATCGGCAAGAAGTACGGAAAGAGCGCGGCGCAGACAGCGCTTCGCTGGAACGTGCAGAGAGGCGTTGTGGTTATTCCGAAATCCGTGCATAAAGACCGCATGGAACAGAATATGGATATCTGGGATTTCCAACTCAGCGATGAGGATATGGCAGAGATCGCAAAGCTGGATCTGGGACACAGCGAGATCGTCAACCATGATGATCCGGCGTTTGTGAAGATGCTCCACACAATGAAAGTCCACGACTGACATAAAAGGAGGTCGGCGACTGATGATCTTCTATTTTACAGGGACCGGGAACAGCCTTTATGCAGCGAAGCAGCTGGACACGGAGCTGTTCAGTATTCCTCAGGTCATTCATAAGGAACAGCAGGTTTTTGAAGCGGACAGCATTGGGATTGTCTGCCCGGTATACGGTCATGAGATGCCCGGCATGGTAAGGGATTTTCTGAAAAAGGCAGAGTTTCGCACAGATTATCTCTACCTGGTACTGACATACGGCAATATGCACGGGGGAGCCGCAGAACTGGCGGATCAGGAACTTAAGGCTGCTGGAAAAAAGGCTGATTATATCAATACGCTTAAAATGGTGGATAATTTTCTGCCCGGTTTTGATATGAAAGAGCAGATTGCCATTGATCCTGAGAAAAAGGTAGATGAGCATATCGCAGGGATAAAGGCGGACATTGATTCCCGCAGGAAGTGGATACAGCCTGCCACAGAGGCGGACAGGGAGCGGCACAGACAGTTCCTTGCCCGTCAGGCGGGAAATCCTGCCGACCTGTGGGAACACATATACAGGGTGACAGATGCGTGTATCGGCTGCGGGATCTGTACGAGAGTCTGTCCGGCAGGATGTATTCACTTAGAAAAACAGGAGGCAGTCCATACAGCGGAAAACTGTCAGATATGTATGGCCTGTATCCATCACTGCCCGAAAAATGCGATCCGCCTGACGATTCCCGAGAAAAATCCGGAAGCACGGTATCATAACGAGCATATCCGGCTGACAGAGATTGTACAGGCGAATGACCAGCAAGTGAGTATATAACAGAGGATGCGGAGGGACTCCAGGACATGAGGATTCTGGCAAGAAATATGGTGTTTTTGATGCGATCTATTGAACTTGGAAAGGTGCGTTATGGATTGCTGACCTGTCTGCTGATCTGCCTGACAGCCGTGGGATGCAGCGGACAGCCGGAGGGCAGCGGGGCAAAGATCGATCCGGGAGGAAGTGAGCCAGAAGTGACGTCAGACAGCGCAGAAGATTACACATTGAATACAAAGGTCGCGGATGTGATCAATGATCCGATGTTCGGGGATTACGGAAGGCTGATCTTCCCTGTGGACCGGACCATAGATGAGGATCTCGAACTTCAGGATGTGGGCGATATCCTGATCTGGTACAATAATGTGAATCCGGACCGGACTGTGGAGATCGCAAATTATCTGAAAGACCGGGCGGCTGCCGGCGAGCAGATTTTTTATGATATCTATACAGAAGAAGAAAAGGCGGAAGACCAGGAAAAAGAAAATACCGGATTATTCTTCTTCCGTGGAGAGCCGGGGGCAAAGACTGCAGTCGTAAATGCAGGCGGCGGATTCGCTTATGTTGCCGCCATGCACGACAGTTTTCCCCATGCGCTTGAGCTTTCCAAAATGGGCTATAATGCATTTGCCCTGATCTACCGGCCCGGAGCACAGACGGCATGTGAGGATCTGGCGAGGGCGATTGCCTTTCTGCATAAACATGCAGAGGAGCTGCAGATCGATGTCTCTGATTATTCCCTGTGGGGCGGCTCGGCAGGGGCGCGTATGGCTGCGTGGCTGGGCTCCTATGGAACAGCTGCTTTCGGGGAGGATGCATATCCGGCTCCTGGAGCGGTTATCATGCAGTATACAGGATTGTCCGAGGTGACGGGAAACGAGCCTCCGACTTACGCCTGCGTGGGGACCAGCGACGGGATCGCTTCCTACCGGTCTATGGAAAATTATATCAGCCGGATACAGGCGGACGGTACGTATGCACAGATCCAGGTGTTTGACGGACTGAGGCACGGGTTCGGGCTGGGAGAAGGAACCGTCGCGGAAGGATGGATCGATCATGCGGTTGATTTCTGGGAGCGGAATATGGAATAGGGCAGACAGTTATCATCTGCTTAAGAATATAAGATGTTAAATCAAGAAACAGGAGGAAAAGAACATGATGGAAGTAAGATTAAATGACGGCAACAGCATACCCGCAGTCGGATTCGGAGTTTTCCAGATTCCAAATGACGGACCTACTTATGATGCGGTACTTGCAGCTTTGAAGGCAGGATACCGCCACATCGATACAGCGGCAGCCTACATGAATGAGTCAGATGTGGGGAAAGCTGTGAAAGACAGCGGAATCGACAGAAGCGAGATCTTTATCACCAGCAAGCTCTGGCTTCAGGACTACGGCTATGAGGCGGCAAAGAAAGGGATCGAGACATCCCTTGTAAATCTCGGAACAGATTATATTGACCTCTATCTCCTGCATCAGCCTTACGGCGATGTGGCGGGAGCATGGAAGGCATTGGAAGAGGCGAAGGAGGAAGGGAAGCTGAGATCCATCGGCGTGAGCAATATGACGCCCAAGATCTGGCAGGAATATGTTCCCCAGTTTAACACTGTCCCGGCAGTGAACCAGGTGGAGTGCAACCCGTTCTTCCAGCAGAAAGAACTCCGTGCGCTTCTTGATAAAGAAGATGTGAAGATCGAGGCATATTTTCCGCTGGGACACGGCAACCCCCAGCTTCTTTCCCACCCGGTTGTTCAAAAGCTGGCTGAAAAGTACGGAAAAGACGCCGGACAGATCCTCCTGCGGTTTGAGGTGCAGGACGGGCTGATCGTTCTTCCTAAGTCCACCAAACCAGAGCGTATCGAGGGAAATATCTGTATTTTTGATTTTGAGCTGACCTCGGAAGAGATGGAAGAGATGAGAGCCATGGATACAGGAAAAGGCACACATGACCCGGAAGCGCCGGGAGTGGGAGAGAATCTTTTGAATGCATATAAAATACATGACTGAAACAGACGCGGATGCCATTAAAATGAAAAGATCGTCTATACTTTTGCATGGAGTATAGACGATCTTTTCATCGCAGAAGAAATACAGAAATATGCCCCGGAGAGAGCTGAAAAAGGCGCTTCGCAGAGCGTTCAGGGAATACAGGAAGTATCGGAGGGATCTCCTGAAAGAGGATACGGAAAAGGCATAACGCAGGATAAAATATAAGCATTAGACAGCGCTGATCCGAGGTTCTATAATATTTCTCAGAAAAAGAAAAAGGAGATCGATATTATGAGCAATACATTGGCAGCATATTTTTCGGCAAGCGGCACAACGGCAAGAACGGCAGAGAATCTGGCGCAGGCTGCAGGAGCGGACCTTTATGAGATAAAGCCCGCCGTACCATATACGCAGGCAGACCTGAACTGGATGGATCAGAAGTCCCGAAGTTCCGTGGAAATGAACGACCGGACCTTCCGTCCGGAGCTTGCGGATAAAGATGCGGATATCGCTTCATATGACAGGATACTGCTGGGATTTCCCATCTGGTGGTATGTGGCTCCGACGATCATCAATACTTTTCTTGAAAGCTATGACTTCACAGGGAAAGAGATCATTCTCTTTGCAACATCTGGCGGAAGCGGATTCGGAAAGACCGTACAATCCCTGGCGCCAAGCTGCCCGGGAGCGCAGCTCAGGGAAGGGCGGATTCTGAATGGAAATCCGTCTGTGGATACATTGAAAAGCTGGGTGGACACATTGTGAATTAACTCTTGTCTGCTTTTTCCGCCTGTATTGATAATCTTATCATAGCCTATGGCATAACCCAGTCCTTCGTCCACAAGAAGAGAAGCGTTATAGAGCAGGTTGTATGTGGCTATGATATTCAGGTCAGAAATCTCACGGTCAATCCATTGAGTCAGGCTTCCTCCATGGGCTTCCTGCTGGGAAAGGATCAGAGGTTTATCTTTTAGATCAACCGGCGAAACAGTTTCCTTGTCCGCAAGAACAGAGTCCTTACGCATTAAAACACCCCATGTCTCTGAACATGCTGTTGCTTTCCCAGTTTCCCTTCCTGATTGTAAACTTTATTTTAAAGTATTATATAAATTTTCTGTTGTTAGAGTCAAGAAAAATAAATAGGTAAAAACTATATAAAATCATTAAATATAAGTATTTGAAATGGAAATATATACATTATACAATAACATCAGAACAGATAGGATATGAAAGGAGTTTCAGATATGGAAGCAAAAATGTTAGATGGAAAAACTGCAATTATTACAGGAGCCAGTTATGGAATGGGACGTTCAATGGCGGAGCTTTTTGCAGAGGAAGGAGCTAATGTGGTGATCACAGCAAGGCATCAGGACAAACTGGACGAAGTTGTGGAAGCTATCAGGGCTAAGGGCGGCAAGGCAATGGGAGTAGCAGCCGACGTCTGCTCCACGGAGGATACAAAGAAAGTATTTGAGGCGGCGCTGAAAGAATTCGGGGACGTGGATATCCTGATCAACAATGCAGGGATCGGCGAGCAGAAAATGATTGATGAGACAGACGATGACTGGATGAAATATGTTATGGACACAAACCTGGGAGGTCCCATGAGATATATCCGGGAAGCACTGAAAATCTTCCTGCCGAAGAATGACGGCGTGATCATCAATATTTCTTCTGTAAACGGAACAAGACCATTCTGCGGCGCTACTTACACATCGACCAAAGGTGCTCTGAACACCCAGACAAAGAATGTGGCAATGCGCCTGATCGATACCAATATCCGCTGCAATGCCGATGCACCCGGAGCAACTGTG
>CALWFS010000143.1 GCA_944377705.1 uncultured Mediterraneibacter sp.
CAGCTTGACGAGGCGCTCCTTCAGGAGATCGAGGCGGATAAGAAGCAGCTCTCCGGGGATTTCTGCAGAGGGTGCGGATACTGTATGCCCTGTCCGGCAGGGATCGAGATCAACAACTGTGCAAGGATGAGCCTGATGCTCAGAAGATCGCCGCAGGAGGGATGGCTCTCGGAAGAATGGCAGGAGAAGATGAAGAAGATCGAAGGCTGCCTTCACTGCGGACAGTGTATGAAGAAGTGTCCCTATGGGCTGAACACGCCGGAGCTTCTGGCAAAAAATTATGAAGATTATAAGACGTTTTTTAACTGATTCATATGTTATAAAACTGCTGCTTGTAAATAAAACAATAAATGCTATAATAGTTCTGGTGCCCTGAATCAAAATGTCAGGGCACAGACTTTTGTCCTTATCAATGACGGGTATAAGGAGTAAGAGAGACGAGTGGAGGGACTATGAAGATAATTATAATCGGGTGCGGAAAAGTCGGCAGCACCCTGGCAGAAGAACTGTGTGAAGAAGATCACGAGCTGACGGTGATCGACAAAAATCCTCAGAAGATCCAGCAGATATGCGAAAGCCTCGATATTATGGGAAGCTGTGGGAACGGAGCAAGTATCCAGATGCTTTCTGAGGCAGGAGTGGAGGACGCGGATATCCTGATTGCTGTTACAGGCTCCGATGAGCTGAATCTCCTCTGCTGCCAGATCGCAAAGAAGGTAAGTCAGTGCCATACGATCGCGCGTGTGAGAAATCCGGTCTATCACCGGGAGATTCATTTCCTCAGGAAGAAGCTGGGAATATCAATGATCATCAATCCTGAATTTGCGTCAGCAATGGAGATATCCAGGCTCCTGCGTTTTCCGTCAGCGATCAAGCGGGATATGTTTTTAAAGGGCAGGGTGGAGCTGCTGAAATTCAAGCTCCTGCCGGAATTTAAACTAAGCGGTATGTCAGTGGCAGAAATCATGGATAAATTGAAGTGCGATATCCTGATATGCGGAGTGGAGAGAGAGGAACATGTCTTTATCCCCTCGGGAGATTTTGTGCTGGAGGATTTTGATTTTGTCTCAATCATTGCTTCTCCGAAGAATTCCAGCATATTTTTCAAAAAGATCGGCGTCCAAACCCATCAGGTTAAGAATTCACTGATCGTGGGCGGAGGGACCTTAGGATATTACCTTGCCGCTGCGCTCTCTGATATGAGGATCAAGGTAAGTCTGATCGAATCTGACCGCGCCAGATGCGAGGAATTGAGCGAACTTCTTCCGTCTGTCACAGTGGTTAACGGAGACGGGACAGACAAAAAACTGCTTATGGAAGAAGGGCTTCCAAATGCCGAGTCATTTGTGACACTGACAAACCTGGATGAGGAAAATATCCTGTTAAGTCTTTTTGCAAAAAAGGTTTCAAAAGCAAAGCTTGTGACAAAGGTGAACAGGCTTGCGTTCGATGATATTGTGGACGGACTGGATCTTGGAAGTGTCGTTCACCCCAAATATCTTACCGCTGACTATATCCTTCGGTATGTCAGAGCAATGGGAAATTCTATCGGCAGTAATGTGGAGACTTTGTACCACATCCTGGACGGACAGGCCGAGGCGCTGGAATTTGCCGTGCGGGATCATTCTGCTGTGACGGATATTCCATTGTCTGAGCTGAAGCTGAAAGATAATCTCCTGATCGCATGTATCCACAGGGGAGGAGTCGTCCGTATCCCAAGAGGGCAGGATGTTATAAAGCCCGGAGATTCGGTCATTGTCGTTACTACTGTGAGAGGGCTGAAAGATCTTACTGATATTCGGAAGGTAAGATAGAAGTGCGGGGGATGAGATGAATTTTTCAATTGTAAAACATATTATCGGTTATGTTCTTATTTTTGAAGCTGCGCTTATGGTGCTGCCGTGCATTGTGGCAGTGATCTATCAGGAGGGAGAGGGATGGTCTTTTGTCATCATGGCGCTTCTCTGCCTTCTGTTTGGATTCCTGCTCAAGGGGAAAAAGCCGGAGAACAGAGTTTTTTATGTAAAGGAAGGGTTTGTAACTGTTGCTCTCAGCTGGATTATAATGAGTGTGATGGGGTGTCTTCCGTTTCTGATCACAGGCTCTGTAACGAATCCGATTGATGCACTGTTTGAGACCGTGTCAGGATTTACGACTACCGGATCCAGCATACTGTCGGATGTGGAGGCACTGTCAAAATCCGTGTTGTTCTGGAGGAGTTTTACCCATTGGATCGGGGGGATGGGAGTACTCGTATTTCTGTTATCGCTGCTCCATATGACAGGCGGAGGCTCTCACATCAATCTGATGAGGGCTGAGAGTCCGGGGCCCTCTGTGAGCAAGCTGGTGCCTACAGTCCAGTCCACGGCGAAAATACTCTATATAATCTATATGGCAATGACAGTGCTGGAGATTCTATTCCTCCTGATTGGGAGGATGCCTGTCTTCGATGCCCTTACTATTACATTCGGCACGGCAGGAACCGGTGGATTTGGGATTAAGAATGACAGTATGGCAGGATATTCTCCTTATCTTCAGGTCGTGGTCACTATATTTATGATTTTGTTTGGCGTGAATTTCAGCGCTTATTTCCTCCTTCTGAGGCGGAAGTTTAAACAGGCGTTTTCAATGGAAGAAGTGCGCTGCTATTTTCTGATCATACTTGCATCGATCATTGTCATCAGCCTGTCTGTAACGGATCTGTATGGGTCAGTCGGTGAGGCGGTGCTGCAGGCTGCATTCCAGGTAGGCTCGATCATAACCACTACCGGATATGCGAGTACGGATTTCAACCTGTGGCCGGAGGTGCCAAAGACGATTCTGGTCTTACTGATGTTTGTAGGCGCGTGCGCCGGCAGTACCGGCGGAGGGATCAAGGTATCGCGTCTTGTGATCCTTGTAAAGACGATCAAAAAGGAACTGCATATGCTCCTCCATCCGAGGAGCCTGAAGAAGCTGAAGATGGATGGACACGCTCTTGAGCACGAAACAGTGCGTGCCACAAACGTGTTCCTGATCGCTTATGTGCTCATTTTCGCATTCTCTGTTCTGCTGGTGGGATTTGACGGGAATGATCTGATTACGAATTTTACTGCGGTAGCATCAGCGCTGAATAATATCGGACCCGGGTTGGAACTGGTCGGACCGCTGGGAAATTTTGGGCTGTTTTCCAACGGAGCCAAGCTGGTTCTGATCTTTGACATGCTGGCGGGACGTCTGGAGATATTCCCGCTTCTGCTCCTTTTCGTGAGGGATACGTGGAAGAAGTTTTAGACGGAGTATCAAATAGGATTGATATTTCGGACCTCTTTTAGTAGAATGGATAAGACTGTGAAAAATCTACATACGAAAGAGGAGAAAAATTTTATGATACAAAAGTGGATCAGCAGTGTGATGGCAGGAGTATTTATTTCAATGGGGGCTATGGTCTATCTGTCCATTCCAAACGCTTTGGTGGGAAGTCTGTTTTTTGCGACCGGAATCCTGCTCGTGCTCAATCTGCATAATATGCTGTATACAAGGATTTGTCCGCTGATGATATATGACGGGCAGTATAGATGGACCGACGCGGTGATCGGCTGGATCGGTAATGGCATCGGCGCGTTTGTGGCAGCAGCAGCGGTGTCTTTTACCAGAATCGGGGCTGTCCTGGGGGAAGGCGTAAAAACCATTGGGGAAGCGAAACTTGCAGACAGTCCGATAAGCCTTTTTATCATGGGGGTATTCTGTGCATTCCTTGTAGCGTCTGCTGTGCTTGTCGGAGCAAAACAGAAGCAGGGATCGTTCGGACAGATTTTTTGTGTATGGCTCTTTATCACAGCTTTTGTTTTCTGCGGTTTTGAGCACATCGTAGCGGATATGTTTTATATCTCCTTCTATGCGTTGTATTACGGGGCTCAGGCTATGGATGTGGTTAAATTGTTTGCATTTGTGACTGCAGGGAATACAGTCGGTGGATTGTTTATTGCCTGGGCGGTAAGAGAGTCGGATAAAAACAGATAGGCAGAACCATACGGTGGAAGTGCCTGACAGGGAAAGGAGGAAGACTCGGTGAGAAAGATGCGTCTATACAAAAGAGAGATATGTGAGCCGGAGATTATAAAAGAAATCCTGGAAGAGTGTGAGGTTGTCAGACTCGGATGCCGGGATGCGGAGGGAATGTTTATTATCCCTGTAAATTATGGATATGAATTTTCTAAGTCAGAGGAGAAGATGCGATTGACCCTCTTCATACACGGCGCGGGCGAGGGGAGGAAGGCGGACGCGTTTACAGCCTGCCCGGATGTGGCGGTGGAGATGGACTGCCGCCATGGGATCATTACAGGTGATTATACATGCAGCTACTCCTATTCTTATCGCAGCATCATGGGGAACGGGAAAGTGCGAAGGGCAGCAGACGTGCAGGAGAAGATATACGGACTCACGAAGATTATGGAGCATATGGCTCCGGAGGCGGAGATCGAATTCAGTCCCGCCATGCTTGAGCGGACGGAAGTGTTTCTCATAGATATAGAGAGGTTCACGGCAAAGGAACGGAAAGCAAAATAGAAAGATGATAAAAATGAAATGGAGGGATCACCAATGGTACATCATATCGTTATGTGGAAATTCAGGGATGAAGTAGATGATGAAAAAAAACCGGAGATCAAAGCAGCGATGAAGGAGAATCTGGCCGCTCTCGTTGGGAAAGTCCCGGGGCTTCTGACGATGGAGTTTGTGGACGCGCCTCTGGCGACCAGCACACACGATATCGCTCTTGTAAGTACGATGGAGAAGGCAGAGGATATCGAGGTTTATGGAAGCCATCCGGAACATGTGGCTGTTGCCGATGCATATGTACGCCCTTTTGTGACAGAGAGAGCCTGCCTTGATTATTAAGACAGACCAGGGATTTAACTCCCCCGGACATCGTTGCCGGTATTTGCGTCTGATAAATGAATAGAACCTGATATGCCGCACATATACTGATTATAAAAGGCGTATGTGTGGCATTTTTCTATGGAGAGAGAACAGATCAGAGAGAGACTCGCATCGGCTGCAAGTATGCCGAAAGATGTGGTGATGGGAGCTTCAGTGGTCACCCTGCTGGGGGATTTTGAGGTGTGTATTGAAAATTACCGGGGGATCACGGAATATACAGAGAGCCTTGTCCGTGTGCAGACAAAGGGCGGGCAGATCCGGCTGACAGGCAGGAGGCTTCAGATCGAATATTATACCAATGATGAGATGAAGGTCACGGGAAAGATCCAGACACTTGAATTTATCGATGGGAGGAACAAAGAGTGATCCGTTCATTCATCCGCTGGCTGAAAGGGTATGTCAGGCTCTGCGTGGCAGGATATTCGCCGGAGCGTTTCCTGAATATGTGCTGTTTTCATCAGCTTTTTATATGGGGGCTGGAATCTACGGAAAAGGGATATGAGATGTATATGAATATCTCCGATTTCCGAAAATTGAAGCCTCTTGTCAGAAAGACACATACAAAGGTCACTCTTGAAGGCAGGTATGGCTTTCCTTTTTTTCTTGCCCGATACAGGAGAAGAAAGCTTTTTTTCGCCGGGCTTTTTTTGTGCGCGGTACTTTTGCGGGGGTATTCTCTGTTTATCTGGGATATCCATTTTGAGGGAAATGAGAGATATCCGGATACAACGCTTGCAGAATTCCTGGAGTCAGAGGGGGTTGCGCCTGCGATGCTGCGCAGTCAGGTGGACTGCCCGGGTATTGTAAAAGCGATTCGAAAGGAATATAATGATATCGTTTGG
>CALWFS010000144.1 GCA_944377705.1 uncultured Mediterraneibacter sp.
ATTATATGGAATATACAAATATGACAACCGGTTGACATATATGGGAACAATGAAGAAAGATTCTACAATTAATTTAAAGTGGAGGAGAAAACTATGAAAAGAAAACGGGCATTATCTTTGGCGCTTGCGGGTCTGATGGCTTTTTCTCTGGCTGCATGCGGCTCGGGGAAAGAAAATAACGGTGATACCGGGAATGATGCAGGAGCAGATGATGTAGTAGAACTTCGATGGCTGAACAAATGTGAGAGTGACGCAGAGGCTGAGATCTGGCAGCAGCTTGCGGATCTGGTGACAGAAAAGTATCCGAATATAAAAGTGACGATTGAAAATACAGACTGGACAAGCTACTGGTCCAAACTTCCGGTCGAACTGGCGAGCGGAAATGCTCCGGATCTCCTGTATATGCATTTTTCCAGGGCATCTGACTATAAGGATTCCATGCTCCCTTTGAAAACTTATATTGATGAAGACAGTGAGATCAACATGGATGATTTTTATGAAGGAATTTTGGAGTGCTTTACATTTGACGATGAAGTTTATTCACTGCCTTACGATTTTGGGCCATACATCATGTATTACAATAAAGATCTGTTCGATCAGTATGGAGTAGAATATCCGGATTCTGAGACAGACTGGGATGAATTTATCAGTATCTGTCAGCAGCTGTCAGTGGATGGAAATTATGGGACTGTTTTGTGTTCGAGCTGCGATTACTATATGCCGCAGGTGTTATCCCTGGGCGGTGAGATCATCAATGAGGACGGCATATTTGACATTACCGGAGATAAGACAGTGTCAGCGCTCCAGCAGATCGCTGATCTCATCAATGACGGATATGCTCCGAGGATTACAGATACAGCAAATACAGTTTGGAACTGGGAACAGTTTGAGGCAGGGAATATAGGAATGCTTATTGACGGACCGTGGACTGTTACAAATGTGACGAACTACTGTGATTTTAACGTGGGTTATACGACGATACCGGCAGGGACTCAGAAAGTGACAACGATCAATGGCTCTGCGATAGCCGGAAGCAAGGAGACAGAACATCCGGAGGAAGTCTACAAAGCGCTTTCCGTGCTCACAGGACCGGAAGCCCAGCAGATCCTCGCTGAGAACGGGCGTGCCCTTCCGTCGAGAGAATCGGTGAGAAGCTATTATTATGAAGCAATGTCAGAACAGGATGGACTTCAGGAAGCGATCGAAGAATCCCTTGAATTTGGGATTCCATATCATGTGACAACAAACTTTTCGGAAGTGAGCACAATTCTCAATTCCGGAATGGATGTGGTATTTGCCGGGGAAGCGACTGCTGAAGAAACAGTGCAGGATATACAGGATCAGGTTGATGCCATCTTACAGTAAAAAAGGATGACTGGCTAATGGCTGCCATATTTGTAATCTGGTATGGCAGCCAGAATTTTATATACTCGAATGGAGGCGCGAAGATGGGTAGAAAAAGTAAAAGGACGAAGAAAAAGAAAGCAGGGACATCTTCAGGAGATTTCAAATATGCTGTCTTTTTTCTGCTTCCGAATTTTTTAGGGCTTTTTATCTTTACACTTATTCCGATGGTGTTTTCGCTCATAATGAGCCTGTATGACTGGCCGCTGACAGGGACGCCGGAGTTTATAGGAGGCGATAATTTTGTAAAACTGTTTACCTCGGATCCTCTTTTTATGAAAGTGCTGAAAAATACACTGGTCTATGTAGGGCTGTATGTTGCTCTGAATGTTGTGATCGCCATGGCTCTGGCAGTATGGATCACAAGCCTGAAGCGCTTTAACGAGTTTTTCCGGTCTGTGTTTTTCCTTCCGATGATGATAGGGATCGTATCTTCGACAATGATCTTTAAGTGGATCTTATCAGATAACGGGGTGATCAATACATTTATTAGTAAACTGGGGATCGAAGGGCCCAACTGGTTTGGGAGTACGGCAACTGCTATGGCAGCGGTAGTGATCGTCAGCGTCTGGCAGGGCTTCGGATACAATATGGTGATCTTTATTTCCGGTCTTCTGGGAGTGCCTGATTCAGTAAAAGAAGCTGCCCGGATCGACGGGGCGAATCCGGCACAGACATTTTTCCGGGTGATACTTCCGTGTATGTCCCCAACGATCTTTTTCGCTGTGGTCATGACCGTGATCAGCTCCTTTCAGGTCTTTGACCAGACTTTTGTATCAACAATGGGCGGACCGAATAACGAGACGAATACGCTTGTTCTGCACTTGTACAATAATGCCTTTAAATACCAGAGGCTTGGGTATGCGTCTGCGATCGCATGGGTTCTTTTCCTGGCGATCCTTATCGTGACAGGGGTGCTGATGCGGCTGCAGAAACGCTGGGTTACGTATGAAAATTAGCAGGAGGTCAACGATGAAAAAGAAGAAAAAGAAACAGATCATATCAGTCGTCCTGATTAGTGCGGTGGCTGTGATATTTATCATTCCTCTTGTGTATATGGTCTCCACCTCTCTGAAACCAAAAGAGGAGGTGCTCAGAGATACGGCGGCTCTTCTGGGATCGTATCTGGATTTCAGCAATTATGCAAGGGCGTGGAATGCGTTTCCATTTGGCAGATATTTGTTTAATTCCATTTTTGTAGGGCTGGTGACGACGGCCCTGACACTGGTGACTTCCGCAATGGCTGCCTATGCATTCGCAAGGCTCAGGTTCCGGGGGAGGGATAAATTGTTTTTTGCCTACCTGGCGACGCTGATGGTGCCGCTGCAGGTTACGATCATCCCGCTTTATATGATCCTCAGACTTCTGGGATGGCATGATACTTACGCAGCCCTGGCCATTCCGCCGGCGTTTACTGCTTTTGGAGTATTTATGCTGAGGCAGTTTTTCTTATCGATCCCGATGGAGATCGAAGAAGCGGCCCGCATAGACGGATGCGGGAGATTTCGCATCTTTACCGTGATCATACTGCCGATGTCCAAACCCGGACTTGGCGCGCTGGCGATATTTACTTTTGTCAATTCCTGGAAATCATTTTTCTGGCCGCTGATCGTGACTGCATCGGACGAGATGAAGACGCTGCCGCTGGGACTTTATACATTCAGCGGACAGTATGGGACGGATTGGACTGCTTTGATGGCGGCTACCGGGATCAGCATTATCCCGGGCGTGATCTTTTATATTATTTTCCAGAAATCACTCGTACAGGGAATCGCTCTTTCAGGCATGGGTGGGCGTTAACTGCTGAGAAAGGTTGGTGAGAGTGTATGTCATTCATATTTGATGAAAAGGCTTTCAGGAAAGAAAGCGAGGAGTTTTACAGTACATATCCGGAAGATGTATCTGATATAGAAAAAGGGCTGGACGAACGATACAGGGAAAACAATGTATCCGCGATGGTCCAGAAAAAATGGACATATGAAACTGTCTCCAGGTCCTGTGATGTGAAGATATTCCGATATTGTCCCTTCTATTCTGAGATTATTACAGGCAGGGAAAGGAACTCTGTGGCAGGGGCTTTCCCGCCGATACCCGGTCTCGGATGCTGGGCGCTGCGCACTCATTATCCGGTGGCGGAATTTGATGAGTGGAGAAAACCCTATGTGGATAAGGATCTTATTTTCGCAGAGATGATGACAGACCATTCACATCATTATGCGGATGTGGAGTATGTGCTGAATGTGGGATTCGAACGGATCAGGGAAAAAGCCCGGGAAGCACAGCCGGCGGACCGGGAAGAGGAGGAGTTTTTGGATGCGGTCATTTCTGCATGCGATGCAGCAATCCTCGTCGGAGAACGGTTTTCGGAAAAGGCGGGAGAGATGCTCGAGATAGAAGAAGACCCGGCAGTTAGGGAAAACCTGCAAAGGATACAGAAGACAGCGTGCAGGGTGCCCAGATATCCGGCGGAGACGTTTTATGAAGCACTCTGTTCTGTCTGGTTCACCCGGGAACTGTGCACTTCCATGGAAGGAAGCGGATTTGCCGTGATGGGACATTATGACCGTCTCCTGGAACCATATTATGAACAAGATATAAAAAACGGAACCCTGACAGAGGAAGAAGCCCAGGAATTGATAGACTGCATGATGCTGATCACAGACGCCCGGTGGAAACATGTGAGCGCCACGAGCGGAACGAATGCATCGGTTGTGATCGGCGGCTGTGATGAGGAGGGCAGTCTGATTTTTAATGATGTGACAAAAATGATCCTTAACACATTCCTTAAATATGAGACATCAAGCCCGAAGCTGCAGGTAAGGATTTCCCACGGCCACCCGGATGAATTTATAAAAAAGACGGCTCAGATCGCGGCCCTGGGAAGAAATACACTGACCATATTGAATGATGATGTTTTGATCGAAGCGCACCATAAGGCGGGAAAAGAAGTGTGCGACTGCCGTCTGTATCTGGCAGGGGGATGCCAGGAGCCGGTATTGTCGAATGAATGTAATTCACGTGCTTTTATGTACCTCAACCTGCCTCAGTTTTTAAACGCAGTGCTTTTCCCGGACGAATTTGAACTCTGGGAGCGGGAAAATATAGAGCCTGGAAAGACGGACGGTGTGTCTGATTTTACAGAATTATATGACCATGTGATCTATAATTTCTCCAGGTTTATGGATGCTCTGGCAGGACATTACAGGCGGTTTGAGCAGATATGGTCAGAGATCAACCCAATGCCGCTCTTTTCTGCGACAATGAAGGAGTGTATCGACAGAAAGAAGGATATTACAAAAGGCGGCGCCAGATATAATTCATCAAGTTTTTCTCTGGTCGGGATCGGTACATTTATAGACTCACTGTTCGCGATCAAGAAGGCTGTTTTTGACAGCGGGATCTTTAGCATGGAGGAAATGAAAGAGTGTATACGCTCGGATTTTAAAGACAGAGAAGAGACAAGGCTGTATCTTCTGAACAAGATACCGAAATATGGTCAGAGTGACCCTGAGCTGGAAGATTTTACAGTAAGAGTATTTCATGACCTTGCAGAGCATTCTTCCGGGATGCCCAATGCGAGGGGCGGATATTTTGAGGCGTCATTATTTGCGTTCTTCTTTTATGATGTGCTGAAAGACAGGACGTGGGCGACCGCGGACGGAAGACATTTTGGCAGCAGGATTTCGAGAGGGTGTAATCCTTGCGAAACAACGCAGGGAGTGGATATAGCGTCTCTGCTGTACAGCCTGAAGAAGATCGACTTTACAGATTATCCGGGAGTGGCGGTGAGCTACATGGAGATGCCGGCGGCTAAGACGCGGTGCGAAGAAGGGATCTTTGCCGATATCCTGCGCGCTTTCATACACTGCGGCGGGAGCGCGCTTGATTTTAATGTTGTAGATAAGGAACAGCTCCTGCGTGCAAAAGAAGATCCCGAGAGTTACAGGAACCTGATCGTAAGAGTGTGCGGATACAGCGCTCCTTTTATATCATTGAGTGAGGATTTACAGGATGAAGTCATACAACGGACAATGCGGACGAGCTGATACGGCTGTGATCGCAAATATACAGCATTTTTCTATCCATGACGGTCCGGGGATACGGACGACAGTATTTTTTAAGGGTTGTAACCTGCACTGCAGCTGGTGCCATAATCCGGAAACGATAGATCCCGGGATGGAGATCGGATTTGACAGTGAGAAGTATATCGGATGCGGAAGGTGCGCGGTCTGTCCGCGGGGACTGCATATTTTCGACGGAAATATCCATATCTTTAAAAGGGATGGATGCATGGGCTGCGGGCGCTGCGCTGGAGCGTGCCCGGCAGAC
>CALWFS010000145.1 GCA_944377705.1 uncultured Mediterraneibacter sp.
GGTTACTTTCTACAACCCCTTATTAATTATTTATACTCCCCTCAAAAGACCGATGGCTCCCCCATCGGTCTTTTACCGTTTTTATGCGTTCATAATTTGTTCATTTATTGTATAAAAATCTTTCATTATCTCATCATGTTTTCTTCATTTCTCTCCCATATACTGTAACCATCGAAAGAGAAACATTTCATACAATAAGACGTTAACAAGTTGTTTTGAATAAACTTTTTCATAATACATGCCGGGGACCGAGCCGATCGGTCACCCGGCATCCTCCCTTTTACGGAGTATTTTCTTCCTTTCCTGTCTTCAGCTCTTCCAATTCTCTTTTCCTGCGCCCGGCAGCTTCGAGCCGTTCCGGCTCTCTTTCAATCTGCACAAGTCTTTCGTACGCCTCCAGGGCTTCGTCTTCCATTCCCAGCTTGCCATATGTCTCGGCCAGACACCTCACGGCGTTGATCTCAAGCTCACGGATCAGCCCCAGCGCTTTGCGGAGATCTTCCTGATTTTCGCCTGCCGTATAAGCCATATAATCTTCCAGGATTTTTCCCGCGGCAGCCATGATATCAGATTCCTTCAGTCCCCTTTCCGTACCCGGCACGCTCATCCCTGAGAAGGCAGCTCCGCTCAGTCCTCTTCCTGAAATCTCTCCTCCCGAAGCCGGCCCGTCATTTCCCAGGGTCAGGACAGCGCATACGACAGTACACGCGCAGGCCGCTGCCAGGAGCTTTCTCCTTCTCTGCAAGCCGGACACGTCGGAAGGTCTGCTCCGTGTTTTGACCCGCTTCTTCTCCTTCGCCACAGGCAGGTCTTTCAGCACCTGGCTGATATCCGCATATGCTTTTCCCGATTCTCCCGTGCACCGGGCGATTATCCTGGAGAGCCGTATTTCTTCCCATCTTGTGAGGCCGGGATCTGTCTGTGTGTACGCCAGCAGGAACTGGATCGTTTTCCCGTAGGCAAAAAGATCCGCGCTCTGACCGCCGCCTGCCCTAATCTCACAGACTGGCTTCACAAAGCTGTCCCTGACCGCCGGCTTCTGCATCTGCTTCAGCACAGAGCCGTTTTCCGGCGCTTCCAGATCAAGCAGAAAAAGTTCTCCGTCTTCAGAAACCACTACGCTGTACGGATTCAGATAGCGATACTCCCTCTGCTTACGGCATCTGTGATACTGGTCTACGCATACGCAGAGCTGCCGGAACCATCTGAACAGTTCCTTTTTCCCGATCCTGTGTTCCACCTGCAGATAACGGATCAGGAGCATCCCCCGTATACAGTCCAGACTCTGCCTGCAGTGTACGCCATGCTCAATAAACCTCAGAACTTCATACATTTCTTCCATATGCTGTTGTCCTCGGCTGTGACAGCAGCCGCCGCGGAAGCTCCCTCTTCTTCCGCGCCGCCTCTACACCCGTTCATACCCTAATGAAATCCATCAGAAACTGATGACAGATACCCGGACAGACCGTCCGAGTTATAGATATCATACCCGAATCACTGCGGAAATGCAAGGGCGTCCATGCATTCCCGCACCGGTTTCTTCACTGCATTTTCTCAAGCTGCTCGAGAGCCGCGGCGATCACCTTATCCATATCATAATATTTGTAGCTGCCAAGTCTTCCGCCGAAGATCACATTTTCTTCCTTTTCTGCCAGCTTTCTGTATGCCTGGAAAAGATCATTATTCTTCTCATCGTTCACCGGATAGTACGGCTCCATGCCTACGCTCCACTCCGAAGAATATTCTCTTGATATGACTGTTTTTTCCTGTTCCCCAAACTCAAAGTGTTTGTGTTCGATCACCCGGGTATACGGCACTTCCAGATCTGTATAGTTGACGACCGCATTTCCCTGGTAATTCTCACAGTCCAGCACCTCTGTCTCAAACCGCACAGACCGATATTCCAGCGCGCCCAGCTGATATCCGAAATATTCATCAATCTGCCCCGTAAAGATAATCTTCTCAGCGATATCCGGCTCTTCCTCCCGAAGGCGGAAGAAGTCAACTCCCGTCCTGACGTCCGCCGCCTCAAGCATCTTCTCCACGATCGGAGTATATCCGCCGATCGGTATCCCCTGATACCGGTCGTTAAAATAATTATTATCATAGATAAACCGGAACGGAAGCCTCTTGATGATAAATGCCGGGAGCTCCGTACACTTCCTGCCCCACTGCTTCTCTGTATAGCCTTTGATCAATTTCTCGTAGATATCGCGCCCTCCCAGATACAGAGCCTGCTCCTCCAGGTTTCCGGGCTCCGTGATCCCGGTCTCTTTCCTCTGTTTTTCAATGATCTCTTTCGCCTCCCGGGGAGTGCGGATCCCCCACATTTTACTGAATGTATTCATGTTAAACGGAAGATTATAGAGCTCATCCCGGTAGACTGCCACGGGTGAGTTGATGTAATTATTAAACTCTGCGAACTGATTGATATACTCCCACACCTTTTTATCGGAGGTGTGGAAAATATGGGCTCCATATTTATGCACATGAATCCCTTCTACGTCCTCACAGTAAATATTACCGGCGATATGATCCCGCCGGTCAATGACCAGGCATTTCCTTCCTTTTTTCCCCAGCTCATATGCCATGACCGCTCCGTAAAGCCCTGCTCCCACGATCAGATAATCATATTTTTTCATTTCCGCCTCTCTTTCCGCGCCGGACCTCTCGCCCGGCACATGCTTGTCTGATTATGTATCAGTATAACATGTACTCCCCTGCCCTTTCCCTTTGTTTCTTATCTTTCGTGATTTTGCACATATTTATCATTTAATCATTTACAAATTCGTGATTATGCACTAAACTGTTAGTATAGCGCCGTGAAAGATATTTCTCACGGCAGCATCGCAGAACGGAGGTACTATCACATGAAAGGAAATGTAATCGTCGGACAGTCGGGCGGTCCAACCGCTGCCATCAACTCCAGCCTGGCAGGCGTATACCGCACTGCCAGAGACCGCGGAGCAGCTAAAGTGTACGGAATGCTCAACGGGATTCAGGGATTGTTAAAAGAACGATATATCGATCTGTCCGAATATATCACAAACGACCTCGACGCAGAACTTCTGAAAAGGACTCCTGCAGCCTTCCTGGGATCATGCCGCTATAAGCTGCCTGAGATCCATGAAGACAGGGAGGTATACGAAAAAATATTCGGCATACTGGAAAAACTGAACATCGAAGCATTTATCTACATCGGCGGAAACGATTCCATGGACACGATCAAAAAACTGTCTGATTACGCCATTGTCACCGGATATAAAACCAGATTCATCGGCTGTCCGAAGACGATCGACAATGATCTGGCTCTCACAGACCACACTCCCGGATACGGAAGCGCCGCAAAATATATCGGGACCTCTGTCAAAGAAATCATCCGCGACAGCTTCTGCCTTGAATACAGCAAGGGGCTCGTATCTATCGTGGAGATCATGGGAAGGAACGCCGGCTGGCTTACCGGCGCGGCTGCACTTGCAAAAGGCGAAGACTGCGCAGGTCCGGATCTGATCTATCTTCCCGAGCTGCCCTTTGACGTTGAGGCATTCGGGGCTAAGGTAAAAGAACTCCTGTCCAGGAAGCCTTCCGTAGTAGCAGCCGTATCCGAAGGGATCCGCCTGCCGGACGGGCGCTATGTATGCGAGCTCGGACAGAGTATTGATTTCGTAGATGCGTTCGGACATAAACAACTCTCTGGCACAGCCAATTATCTCGCAAGCTATATCGCGGGAGAGATCGGATGCAAGACCCGCTCTATCGAGCTGAGCACCCTGCAGCGCTCTGCTTCCCACTGCTCATCCAGAGTAGATATCCTGGAGGCATCCCAGGTCGGAGGCGCGGCAGTAAAAGCGGCGGATGAAGGGGACTCCGGGAAAATGGTCGTTCTCAAGCGCATCTCAGACGATCCGTATCAGTGCAGCACCGAAGTCAAAGATGTACACAAAATCGCCAACGATGAAAAACTCGTGCCGCGTGACTGGGTGACAGAAGACGGAACTTATGTGACAGATGAATTCATCAGCTATGTACGCCCCCTCATCCAGGGTGATGTATCTCCTATCGTAGTGGACGGTATACCGCGCCATCTCTACCGCCACGTGTAAAACAAAAAGGAGCAGTACACATTGCCCGGATATCTGCCGGAAGGGACGCCTGCAATCCGCAGGCTCTGCCCTTCCGGCATTTTTCAGCTCTATATCACTCCCGCCCTTTCCGCCCCACCTTGCCAGTCCGGGCACAATACGATATACTGTAACCGAAAATCACTCTTAAAACCATTTCCTCAGGAGGAAGCTTATGATTATTAAAAATTGTTTTGTCACAGATCCCGGCACTCAGCGCGCCGGAACATATGATATCCGCATAGAGGACGGTCTGTTCCGGGAGATCGCTTCAGAAATTTCGGCCTCTCCGTCAGAAGAAATCCTGGACGCCCACGGGCTGACTGCCGCTCCCGGCTTCATTGATACCCATGTCCATTTCCGCGATCCCGGCTTCACGCATAAAGAGACTCTCCACACAGGAGCGCTGGCCGCCGCGCGTGGAGGCTTTACCTCCGTCATATGTATGGCAAACACCTCGCCGGTCGTGGATTCCATTCCCGTGCTTGAAGATATCCTCACTCGCGCAAAAGAAGAAAAGATCCGCATTTATCAGGCCGCGTCTGTGTCACGCTCTCTGAAAGGCGAGGAAATGACAGATATGGAAGCGCTGAAATCCGCAGGGGCATGCGGTTTCACCGATGACGGCATTCCACTGCGCAACGCAGCTTTTCTTTACAGCGCCATGGCGAAAGCCAGCGAATTAAACGTGCCTCTCAGCCTGCACGAAGAGGATCCTTCCTTTATCAAGAACAACGGCATCAACCACGGGCCCGTCTCCGAACAGCTCGGCATCTACGGCTCCCCTTCCATCGCGGAAGAGTCCCTCGTTGCAAGAGACTGCCTGCTTGCCCTGCGCTCCGGGGCGCATGTAGTCATACAGCATATCAGCTCCGGACGCTCCGTGGAACTGGTCCGAATGTTTAAAGCAATGGGGGCAAACCTTCATGCAGAGGCCACTCCTCATCACTTTACACTGACGGACGAGGCAGTCCTCAAATATGGCACACTGGCAAAAATGAATCCCCCCCTGCGCACGGAAGCTGACCGGCAAGAGATCATCCGCGGGCTCGCTGACGGAACCATCGATCTCATAGCCACTGACCACGCGCCTCACAGCAGGGAGGAAAAAGAACGCTCCATCACAGCAGCCCCCAGCGGTATCATCGGTCTGGAGACCGCACTCGCCCTTGGAATCACATTTCTCGTGCGCCCGGGGCATCTGACCCTGATGCAGCTCCTCGAAAAGATGACTCTGAATCCCGCCGCATTGTATCATCTTCCCGCGGGGCAGATCAAAGAGGGGTACCCCGCAGACCTGGTACTCTTCGATCCGGAAGAAAAATGGATTCCTGCAAAGTATGCTTCAAAATCCTCCAATTCGCCATTTACAGGATGGGAACTTTACGGGAAAGTCAAAGCCACAATCTGCGGAGGACGTGTAATATAAATCTGGATTTGCCGGGGAGCCTTGGATTGAGTAAATCGGACGAAAACACCAAAGCAATATATTAAAGACGTATTCAGAGCGTGCATGTGTGTGGCTTCGGCTCCGCTCCACGAGGCAAGTAAAACTATAAAATCCGGCACTATGCTAAGAGCAGAAATTGGCAGGGG
>CALWFS010000146.1 GCA_944377705.1 uncultured Mediterraneibacter sp.
TGTCCAAGCAATACCACGTTCCTGATTTCGTCCGTTCTGTAAACCTTCATGCTGCTGCCTCCTTGATATGTAGTTATTATGCATGTATCTGGATGTTCCATCATGCACATCATGGATATATTGTACTAAAATCTTTTGGAAATTACAACTATTTTATGTATTTTTCACATATATCTTATATTTTGACAGTCAGGACATATTTTGATCCCTCTGCGCAGTGATGTACAGCTTTTCTTTCGTTTACTTTTATAATGCAACGTGCTAAAATGTCTCTGTGCCATGCAGTTCCTGCGCACTATATCGCCATCGGAATGCACGGGCTTACAACCAGACTTATTTGTCAAAAAAACAGAAAGGATGACATATATATGACAACAGCAAAAGCAGGGTTTATCGGACTGGGTCTGATCGGCGGCTCTATCGCCAGGGCGATCCGGAGATACTACCCTGACTACGAACTGATCGCATTTGATAAAAGCAGGGAAACGCTTGCCCTCGCCGTCCAGGAGGGAATCATAGATACGGCTTGCGCTTCCATTGACGATAACTTCAGGGGATGCCGCTATATTTTCCTGTGCGCTCCTGTCTCCTGCAACACTGCCTATCTCTCCCGGCTTAAAGAGCTGATCGGCAGTGACTGTATTCTTACAGATGCCGGGAGCGTTAAGACCTCCATCCACGAAGAGATCATCTCTCTGGGCATGGAGGAATATTTCATCGGCGGACATCCAATGGCCGGGTCTGAAAAGAGCGGATTTGCAAACTCCAAAGCACATCTGATAGAAAACGCTTATTATATCCTGACTCCTTCTGCGAAAGTATCTGAAGAAAAGGTGGAGACATACCGGCAGTTCGCTGCCTCTCTGAAAGCGATCCCCATCGTGCTGGACTATAAGGAGCATGACCTGATCACCGGAACGATCAGCCATCTTCCTCATATCATCGCTTCCGCTCTGGTCAACTATGTGCACGACACGGATACAAAAGACGAGCTGATGAAGGCGCTTGCCGCAGGAGGCTTCAAGGATATTACAAGGATCGCATCCTCCTCCCCTGTTATGTGGCAGCAGATCTGCCTGAAAAACAGCCGGAATATCTCCCATATCCTCGCCGGTTACATTCAGACCCTGGAACGTGCGAAAGAAGCAGTGGAGCGCAGGGATGAAGAGGCGCTGTACTCCATGTTCGAATCATCCAGGGACTACCGGGATTCCATGCCCAACAGCTCCGCCGGTCCGATCAAAAAACAGTTTGCCGTCTACTGCGACATTATCGATGAAGCGGGAGGGATCGCCACGATCGCTACGATCCTTGCCAGCAACAATATCAATATCAAAAATATCGGCATTATACACAACAGGGAATTTGAGGAAGGTGTATTGCGGATCGAATTTTATGAGGAGGCATCCTCAGCAAAAGCTGTGGAGCTTCTTCAGAAATACCGCTATGTCGTATATGAGACCTGACTGTGCCAAATGCCGGAACCAGAGGTTCAATGTAAATCAAAAAAATATAATAGAAAGAGGATTTGAAAATGGAATTATGCAGTATTACCGGGTTGAAAGGAAGCGTCACCGTCCCGGGAGATAAATCAATCTCACACAGATGTATCATGTTCGGTTCTATCGCGGACGGAATAACAGAGGTCCGCAATTTTCTTAAGGGAGCTGACTGTCTTGCTACAATCCGATGCTTCCGCTCACTGGGGATCGAGATAGAAGAAAAGGATACCGCTGTCGTTGTACATGGGAAGGGGCTTCACGGACTTTCTGCTCCGGACAGCATACTGGATGTTGGAAACAGCGGCACTACTACCCGCCTCCTCTCAGGCATTCTTGCCGGTCAGCCCTTTGAGTCCAAGCTTTCCGGCGATGAGTCTCTTAATTCCCGCCCCATGAAACGAATCATGACCCCTCTCACCCAGATGGGCGCTCATATATCAAGCATCCTGAGGAACGGCTGCGCCCCGCTCTACATCGCTCCTTCCAGGCTTCATGGAATCCACTACGACTCCCCGGTAGCGTCCGCCCAGGTAAAATCGTGTCTCCTCCTTGCAGGGCTGTATGCAGAGGGAGAAACCTCTGTCACAGAGCCTTCCCTCTCCCGCAATCATACAGAGCTGATGCTGCGTGAATTTGGGGCAGATATCTGTACAACCCATGCGCTTGACAGCACGAAGGCAACCGCCTCCATCCGCACCTGCACCAACCTGTTCGGACAAAAGATCACTGTGCCCGGAGATATTTCCTCCGCCGCCTACTTTATCGCGGCAGGGCTCATTGTCCCAGACTCTGAGATCATGATCGAAAATGTGGGCATCAATCCGACCCGCGCCGGGATCCTGAAAGTGTGCGAAGATATGGGAGGTAATATCACACTGCTCAATGAGCGCACAGAAGGCGGGGAGAAGATCGCGGACATCCTCGTAAAGACAAGCACTCTTCACGGTATCACTATCGAGGGGGATATCATCCCTGCCCTCATCGATGAGATACCTGTGATCGCGGTCATGGCTGCCGTTGCAGAAGGGACGACCATCATAAAGGATGCCGCTGAACTGAAGGTAAAAGAAACTGATCGAATTGAAACTGTCACAGACAACTTAAAAGCAATGGGCTGCAAAGTCACCCCCACTTCTGACGGGATGATCATCACCGGAGGGAAACTCAAAGGCGCGTCCATCCATACACTCCTCGACCACCGCATTGCCATGGCATTCAGCATTGCGGCGCTGGTCGCCGAGGGAAACACAAAAATTCTGGACAGCAAATGCGTGGATGTGTCATATCCCACATTTTATGACACCTTCGAACAGTTGCTATGAAATCTGGATTTGTCGGAGAGCCTGGGATAGAGTAAATCGGACGAAAACACCGAAGCAATATATTGAAGACGTATTCAGAGCGGGTGTGCGGGTGGCTTCGGCTCCGGGCTCCGTGACAGCGAAAACTACGAAATCCGGGACTATGCTAAGAACGGAAATCAGCAGGGGGCAACTCGTCTTCGCCTCAGACAATCCCCCTGCTGATTTCAACGCATAGTCCCGGATTTCAAGTTTTTACAAGCCCCTCCGCAGTCGCCTCAGACACCCCCACACACTCTGAAAGGTTTTCGTAAAGGCGCTTCGCTGTTTTCTGGTTTTACTCAAGCCGGAGGAGCCCAAACAAATGCAGATTCATCCCTCTAAAAGATGATCAATGAGCCGGTATCCTTCTTTAAACATCCTTCCGCTCTCTCTGCCTGTCTTCTCGCAGTACATGCGGCATCCCTCCTGTGCTTTTGTGCTGTCGTACAGCAGGTATGGCGCCGGGTCCGCTGTATGGGTGCGCACTCGCACCGGCGTAGGATGATCCGGGAGGATCAGCATCCTGAAGTCCGTTCCGGCCTGCCGGAGTGACTCTGTCACAGGTCCGATCACCTGATCATCAATATATTCTATGGCTTTCATCTTATCTTGCACATTTCCCTGATGTCCCATTTCATCAGGAGCTTCAATATGTACATAGACAAAATCATATCCGTCTTCTGTCAGGGCTTTGACTGCTGCCCTCGCTTTGCCTGCATAATTGGTATGAAGCCCGCCGTTTGCGCCTTCCACGATGATATTGTGCATCCCGGAGCCTGCCGCGATCCCTTTCAAAAGATCCACTGCTGAGATCATGGCGCCTTTCACCCCGTTTTTCTCCTCAAAGGATGTCAGCGCCGGACGTGTGCCCGCGCCCCAGAACCAAGCAGAATTTGCGGGATTTTTTCCTTCAGTCCGCCGCTGTGCGTTGACAGGGTGGTCTTTCAGGATATTATAGCTTTTGACCATCATCTCCCGGAGCACAGGGTCTTCAGGAAGGTATCCCCCGATCCTTTTCGTCAGGATATCATGAGGAGGCGTCAGCTCTGTCACCTTCCCGTCTTTCTGAATGAGGAGATGTCGGTAGCTGGTCCCCACATAGAAGGTATAACCCTCTCTCTCAAGTCCTTTTCTGAGCGCTTCTATGAGGACAGACGCTTCTTCAGTAGAGATCTCCCCGGAGCTGTGATCCAGGATCACCCGGTCCTCATATCTTTCTTCCTTCTCGGAAAGAGTGACAAGATTGCATCGGAAAGACACATCCTTCTCTCCCATTTCTGCCCCGATGCTCAGCGCTTCCAGGGGAGAACGTCCGGAATAATATTTTCTCGGATCGTAACCGATCACAGACAGATTAGCTGTATCACTTCCGGGAGCCATCCCCTCCGGAACCGTACAGACCATCCCGACTTCCGCTTCCGCGGCCAAACGGTCCATATTCTCCGTCAGGGCAGCCTCCATCGGGGTCCTGCCGCCCAGTTCCTCCAGCGGTTCGTCCGCCATTCCGTCACATAAGATCACAATATATTTCATTTTCAGTCCATCCTCCTGCAGTATCTGTTTCATCTGCTCATGTGATTTTCTGCTTTCTTACTCTTCTATGCGGATCATATGCAGAATCCCCTCTGCCTCAGCCGCTTTTTCTGCATACTCTCCTTCTGTCATCTCATCTGTGACAAAGCCAAACTCACCTTCCGTTCCGTCCACTGTCAGGATCTGTACAGCTCCGAACAGCTCCTCGACCTCATTTCTGCGCGCCTGGGCATCTCCGGACATGCGCACAAAAAACTTCCTGCTTGTATCCTCGATCGGGAGAAGCTCCAGCTTCTCACTCTTCCACATGGTCATGATATTTCTGTGAAGGTGCTTCGCCGCGTCCACTACATCCGCAACGACCGCGCTGGCTGTGGGCAGCTTGCCCGCGCCGCTTCCGTAGAACATTGCGTCTCCCAGCACATTGCCGTGAACAAAAACAGCATTAAACACGTCATCCACGCTGTAAAGCGGATGTCCCTTTTTCAGAAGAGCCGGCGCCACGATCGCATGGAGATGGCTTCCATGGCGCTTGCTGGACGCCAGCAGCTTGATCGTCATACCCAGCTTCTTTGCATAAAGCATATCTTCTTTTGAGATCTTTGTGATTCCCTCTGTATGGATGTCCTCAAAATCCACCTGCTGTCCTGAGATCAGAGATGAGAGGATCGCAATCTTACGGCACGCATCGTATCCCTCTACGTCTGCCTCCGGGTTACGCTCTGCATACCCGTTGTCCTGAGCTTCTTTGAGGACCTCGTCATAGTCTGCCCCGTCATAGAACATTTTGCTGAGCATATAATTGGTCGTCCCGTTCAGGATACCGGTGATCTCCTCGATCCTGTCAGCCGTCAGGCTGGAATTCAGAGCGCGGATGATCGGGATTCCTCCTCCGACACTTGCCTCAAAAAGAAAATTCAGTTCTCTTTCTCTTGCAATGGAGAGCAGCTCAGCCCCGTGCTTTGCAACAAGAGCCTTGTTGGATGTGGCAACGCTTTTTCCCGCTTCCAGACAGCGCTTTACAAAAGTATAGGCAGGCTCGATCCCTCCCATGACTTCTACGACGATCTTGATCTCCGGGTCATTGATGATCACATCGATATCGTGGACGATCTTCTCCTGGATCGGATCACCCGGGAAATCTCTGATATCGAGCACATATTTGATATTGATCTCATCTCCTGCCCGCTGATTGATGATATCGCCATTGGTGTTGATGACCTCGACCACACCTGACCCTACTGTACCATATCCCATTACTGCTATATTTACCATTGCTCTCTTTTCCTTTCTGTTTTTTCTTTATAGTAGCCGAAACAGGCTCCCGGGTCACTGCT
>CALWFS010000147.1 GCA_944377705.1 uncultured Mediterraneibacter sp.
CACATCGACCAAAGGTGCTCTGAACACCCTGACAAAGAATGTGGCAATGCGCCTGATCGATACCAATATCCGCTGCAATGCCGTTGCACCCGGAGCAACTGTGACGCCGGCGCATCTGGCAAATAAAGCGGGAGAACAGCCGGGTGGAGCAAAGATGCTGGAGTACAGCGGACACTTTGTATACTTCCCGGGTCCGGAATGTGATCCCATGGATCAGGCTTATGCATGTCTGTTCCTGGCAAGTAAGATGGGCAAAGCTGTAAAAGGTCAGGTGCTTCAGGTTTGCAACGGTGCATTCCTGTAAAAAAGCAGAAATGAGAAATCAGGAGCAGAAATGAAATAAGGGGATCAGAAAGGAGAAAACAGAAATGCTTGGAAATTTTGAATACTGTAATCCGACAAAACTTTATTTTGGAGAGGATTCACTGAACTACCTAAATACAGAGCTGTCGAAATACGGAGACAATATAGTCCTGATCTACGGCGGCGGATCTATTAAAAAGAACGGGATCTACGATGACGTATGCCGGATCCTGAAAGATAATGGGAAAAATGTGGCGGAGATCTCCGGCGTTATGCCGAATCCGACCCTTGAAAAGCTGTATGAGGGCGTGGAGATCGCAAGAAATCACCATGCGGATCTTCTCCTTGCAGTAGGCGGCGGGTCTGTCTGTGATTATGCGAAGGCAGTCTCAGTTTCTGTGAACTGCCAGGAAGATCCATGGGAGAAGTATTACCTCCGCTTTGAAGAACCGGACTGTGAGACACTTCCGGTGGGATGCGTCCTGACAATGGTGGGAACCGGTTCAGAGATGAATGCAGGTGCGGTCATTACAAACCATGAGACAAAGCTGAAGATCGGTCATGTCTTTGCGGATGAGAAGGTCATGCCCCGGTTTTCTATCCTGAATCCGAAGTATACACTGACACTGCCTCATTATCAGATGGTGGCAGGAATTTATGATATCTTCAATCATATCTGCGAGCAGTATTTCTCCGGAGAGGATGACAATACCAGTGATTACATCAGTGAAGGACTGATGCGCTCCCTCCTTCATTCCAGCCGGATCGCTAATAAAGATCCGCAGAATTATGAAGCCCGGAGCAACATTATGTGGACCGCCACATGGGCGCTGAACACTCTTGTTGCGAAAGGCAAATCTACGGACTGGATGGTGCATATGTTAGGTCAGTCAGTGGGGGCTTATACAGACGCCACCCACGGCATGACGCTGGCAGCGGTCTCCCTGCCGTATTACCGTTATATCATGCCCTATGGACTGGCGAAGTTCAAACGCTTTGCCGTCAACGTATGGGATGTGGACCCGGCAGGAAAGAGCGACGGGCAGATTGCAGAAGAAGGTCTCAAAGCCATGGAAAGCTGGATGAAAGAACTTGGGCTTGTCATGAATATTTCCGAACTGGGAGCGACGGAAGAGATGCTTGACGGCATCGCAGACGGCACGCTGATCATGGAAGGCGGATATAAGGTTCTTGACAGGGATGAAGTGAAAGAGATCCTGAAAGAAAGTATGTAGGAAGAATAAGCCGGGGCGGAGGAGGCTTCTGCTCCGGCGTGTTTTACATTGACTTCCGGCGGGCAATATGCTGGAAAGCGCTGGCTTTGAAAAAGTGGGTGATTTGGGATCTGATCTGCCCGCAAACAACAGGCAGACAATGATTCAGGCAGGGGATATTGTGCTGTATCAGGGAAATCAGATTGTTATTTTCTACGGCTCGAATTCCTGGAGTTATACAAGGCTGGGGAGGATTGACGATCTTACGGGCTGGGAAAGTGCACTCGGACACGGAGATGTTACGGTAACATTTTCATTGGAGGAATAAAGGGCAAAGAAATATTTTTTTAAACATATATTGACACTATGTCAAAATGGTGTTATATTACGAGTATTGACATAATGTCAAAATAGAAAGGAAGGTAATTATCATGAAGAAAAACATTGGTCCAGCATTGGCTTTATACCCGACTCCCGTTGTAGTGGCAGGCGCTATGGCAGACGATAAACCTACCTGGACGCTTGTGGCTCATGTAGGCATTATCGGTCATGACAGAATCCTGGTCAGCTTAGCTTCCGCTCATTATATCAACCAGTTTATTAAGAAGAATAACAAACTAACGGTGAACATCGTAGACGAAAATATACTTCCGGAAGCAGACTATGCAGGATCCGTAAGCGGTGAAAAATCTGATAAGTCGGAAGTGTTTGAGTACGAACTGGGTGAATCAGGCGCGCCTGTGATCCGCAAAGCGCCTCTGACGATGGAGTGCTCTGTGGTGGATGTTTACAATACCCCGGGGTTTGAGAGTTTTATCTGCACAATTGATAACACCTATGTGGAAGAGGAATATCTGAATGAGGCCGGTAAGATCAACTATCAGACTTTGAAACCGGTACTGTTTGAGTTCCCGGCCTATGAATATCTGAAGACCGGTGAAGTTATTGGAAAATGTCTGTCTTTCAAGAAGAACCCGCAGGAATAATTAATTTGAGAAAAAGGAGAAAACAATAAAATGAAAAATTTTGAATTTTATGTTCCCTCTGATATTCTGTTTGGAAGAGACCAGGAAAAAAATCTTCCTGAAAAGCTGAAAAGTTATGGAAAAAAGATTCTATTGACATACGGAGGCGGCAGCATCAAGCGCAGCGGCTTATATGATAAGCTGCTGACCCTGCTGAAGGATTTTGAGATCTTTGAGCTGAGCGGGATCGAGCCCAATCCAAGAGTCAGCACTGTGAATAAAGGAGCGGACATCTGCAAAAAAGAAGGAATCGACATGATCCTGGCGGTTGGCGGCGGCAGCACCATTGACTGCTCGAAGGCAATTGCGGCAGGCGCTTACTATGACGGAGATGCCTGGGATCTGGTAACGGGGAAAGCCCCCATTGAAAATGCCATTCCCCTTGCAGTTGTATTGACGCTTGCAGCCACAGGAAGTGAGATGGACTGTGCAGCAGTCATTTCTAATGAAGCGACAGAAGAGAAACTCTTAATGGGGCATCCGCTGCTGCTTCCGAGAGTATCTGTGCTGAATCCTGAAAATACATTTTCAGTGCCAGCGTATCAGACAGCTTCCGGAGCCGCTGATATGATGTCCCATATCCTTGAGAGTTACTTTGATCAGGAGGAGGCGTTTGTTCCGGATGCGATCAGTGAGGGACTGCTTCGGGCGGTGATCAAGTATGCGCCGATCGCCCTGAAAGATCCGGAGAACTATGAAGCAAGAGCCCAGCTTATGTGGACCAGTTCTCTGGCGCTGAACGGTCTGGTGACTACCGGTAAAAACTTTATGTGGAGCTGTCATTACATCGAACATGAGCTGAGTGCGCACTATGACATTACTCATGGCGCAGGGCTTGCCATGCTGACGCCTAAGTGGATGCGTTATGTCCTCTCTGACGCGACAGTGGATAAATTCTATACTTATGCAGTGAATGTCTGGGGAGTAACCCCGGCAGAGGATAAATTTGCCGTGGCGAATGCAGGGATTGACGCAACGGAGAAGTTTTTCAAGTCTATTGGCCTGCCAATGACGCTCGCTGAATTTAATATTGACGATTCAAGATTTGAAGAAATGGCGGCAAAGGCTGTAGAGGTAGGATATCTAAAGGGAGCGTATGTTCCGCTGGATGAAAAGGACGTTGCAGAGATTCTGAGAATGTGTATGTAATATGTACTGGTGAGAAGCGGCTGTTCCGGCTGCTTTTTGCTGTTTTGAGAGAGAGCCCTGGTTTTTCTGACCCGCCGGAGTTGAAAAGAGCATATGGGAAAATCTTCTCTGTGTTTGACACAATGTCAGTATATCGATATAATGAAATGCATCAGTTATGTCTTTATATGCTGCGAAAATTTGATATAAGCAAGAGAAAAGGAGCGTGTCAATAATGCCGAAAGGTTCTCCGGAGCTGACCCAGGCAAGAAAAGAAGAAATTATCAACGCCTGTGCAGAACTTTATGAAACGATGAATTTTAAAGATGTTACCCTCAAAAAGGTTGGAGAGAAAACATCATTTTCCCGTACTTTAATCTATTATTATTTCCATACAAAAGAAGAGATCTTTCTTGCCCTCCTTCAAAGGGAGTATGAAGCATGGATCCAGGATCTGAATTCCATACGGCAGAGCCGTCGGGAAATGTCTGTTGAAGAGTTTTCCGATGAACTGGCTCATTCCCTGGAAAGACGCGACCGCCTGCTGAAACTGATGTCCATGAATCACTATGATATGGAGAGCAACAGCAGAATGGAGAACCTGGTCGCATTCAAGACTGTGTATGGAAATTCGATGAGAATGGTTTCCGGATGCCTGGAAAAGTTTTTCCCTTATATGACGGCGGAAGACAGGCAGGGATTTATTTATGCTTTTTTTCCATTTTTATTTGGCGTGTATCCGTATACAGTTGTGACAGATAAGCAGAAAGAAGCAATGGAGCAGGCTCACGCAAATTATGTTTTCCTTTCAATCCATGAAATTGTAAAATCAATCACAGTTAGATTACTACAAGGTTTTAAAATTTGAAAAGATCGATAGGGAGGTTTGAATTATGCGGATTGTTGTTTTAGAGGGCAGCCCTAACACAAAAGGTTCCTCTGACCTGTTAGCAGACAGTTTTCGCCAGGGGGCAGAGGAAGCCGGCCATGTTGTAGAGGTTATTGATACGGCTCACGCCAACATTCATCCCTGCACCGGATGTATCCACTGTGGGTATGAAGGTCCCTGTGTACAGAAAGATGATGTGGAAAATATTCGTAAAAAGATTCTGGACGCAGATATGATCGTGTTCGTCACACCTTTGTACTATTATGGGATGTCGGCTCAGTTAAAAACTATGATCGACCGGTTCTGTGCTTTTAATAGTTCCATTCAGCGTAAGAAGATGAAGTCTGCCCTGATTGCCGCGGCCTGGAACAACGATGACTGGACTTTTGAAGCGCTGGAATCGCACTACAAGACTCTGGTACGGTATCTGAACCTGCGGGATATGGGAATGGTGCTGGGGGCCGGCTGCGGTACGCCTTCAATGACTCAGCACTCTGAATTTCAACAGAGGGCATACGATTTAGGGAAAAGGTTGAAATCAAGGTAATCAAATATAAATGGAAAGGATCTGATGATATGAAGTATACAAAATTAGGAAACTCTGACCTGAATATCTCACGTATCTGCATGGGATGTATGGGATTCGGCGACGCTGCGAACGGGCAGCATACATGGACCATTGACGAGGCGCATACCCGCCAGATCATCCGCCATGCGCTGGAATCAGGAATCAATTTTTATGACACTGCCATTGCGTATCAGAGCGGGACAAGTGAACAGTATCTGGGAAGGGCGCTTAAGGATTACGCAAAGCGGGACGAGGTTGTAGTCGCCACGAAATTTCTCCCCCGCACGCCGGAAGAGATCGAAAATGGCGTCTCCGCACAGCAGCATATTGAGCGGATGATCAATAAAAGCCTTGAAAATCTGGGTATGGATTATGTGGACCTGTATATTTATCATATGTGGGACTATGCGACGCCGCTTTACGATATCATGGAAGGGCTGAATAACGTGGTAAAAGCAGGAAAGGCAAGATATATCGGGATCTCCAACTGCTATGCATACCAGCTTGCAAAGGCAAATGCTCTGGCGGAAAGAGAGGGATTTGCAAAG
>CALWFS010000148.1 GCA_944377705.1 uncultured Mediterraneibacter sp.
AATACCTTCTCCCCGAAAAGGATGCCCGCCACACTTCCGGTCACAGTCGCCAGAAGCGCATAGCCCATATACTTGCCCGCTATGGAATGCCTCTCGTACCCGAGTGCTTTAAATGTACCGATGAGCGTCCTCTGCTCTTCTACCATGCGGGTCATAGTCGTCAGGCTGATCAGCGCTGCCACAAGAAAGAAGATCACCGGGAATACTTCTCCGATAGCGCGCATCCTGTCTGCATTTTCACCATAACTGGTGTAATCAGGAAGATTGTTTCTGTCATATACATACCACTCAGGCTTTTCCAGGTTCCGAATCTCTTCCTCAGCGTCTGCAAGTTCCTGCTTTGCGTCTTCGATCTGCTGTTCGCCGTCCGCAAGCTCCGCTTCTGCTTCTGCCTCACCCTCATAATATTCTGTCCATCCGTCTGCAATCTCCTGCTCGCCGGATGTAATCTCTGCCTCTGCGTCAGCGAGCTGCTGTTCTCCATCTTCCAGCTGTGTCCAGCCGCTGTTGATCTGTTCCTGCGCAGAAGCAAGCTGTGCTTTCGCTGCTTCAATCTGCGCCTGAGCCTGGGCAGCGGCTGTCTCCCCGCTCTGGATCTGCTCGTACAGCGCCTGGAGCGCTGCCATAGTCATATCATCCGTCTGCCCGCCTGCCGCCAGTGCGTTGTACTGCTCTTTTGCGGCATTAAGCTGTTCGATCTGAACGTTCAGGGCATCAATATTTGCATTGAGTTCCTCCGTACCCTGGTCCACCTCTGCCTGACTGTCAATTAATTGCTGGCGGTTTGATTCGATCTGAGCTCTGGATGCCTCCAGCTGGCTCTTCCCGCTGTCCAGTTCTGCCTGCGCATCCTCAAGCTTCGCCCTCCCGTCTGCCAGCTCTGCGTCTGCTTGCGCCCTTCCTTCTTCTAATTCCGCCTCCGCGTCTGCCACTTTCTGTCCCGCATCGGCAAGGGCTGTCTGTGCCTCCTCAACGATTTCCTCATACCGGGCTTCCTGCCGCTCTTCTTTGACCGCCTCTACATTGTCAAGGACCTCTGCCACCCGGTCATCATACGCGTCAGTAAACGCCGTCAGCTCTGCCGCGCCCTCTGCCCGGACGTAAATTTCAGTATACACATCCAGCGCAAACGCTTCTTCCGGCACATACGCAAACGCGCTCACACTTCCGTTTCCGATCGTTGTGCTTCCTCTCTGGAATGAAATATAATTCGGGCTGCTCACGGCGCCCGTGATAGTAAATGTATCCGTCACGAGAGTATCCGTGATCTCGTCCTCCGTACCGCTGGAAAATGTGACTGTATCTCCGATCTCCAGCTCACTTTCCGCCAGGTAATCCACATCCACCGCGCACTCATCCTCAGCCTCAGGCAGCCTTCCCTCTTCAAGCTGCACCTGATTCATCGTCGGGAGCATGGCCATCACATGGACCACAACCTGATTCGCTCCGTCCGCGCAGAGTACATCGGTAGAATATCCGCCCTCTGCATATTTGACCCCATCCACTGCCTCAATGGCGTTTATATCCTCATCAGTGAGTCCCATTGTACTGATGACCTGGATATCCATCATGTTCTTATTGTCAAAATATTCGTCACCCGAATAACGCATATCCGGCTCAGAGGCACGTATCCCCGAGAAAAAGGCACATCCGATCGCAACGATGAAAAAAATGGACAGAAAGCGTCCGAGACTGCGCCGGATCTCCATATAAAAGTCTTTTCTCAACGCTTTTTTCTTCATCCGCTTCCCCTACCATTCTATCTCATCGATTGATACCGGATGTGCATTCAGCTCCATCTGGGAAACCCGTCCGTTCTTGATATGTATCAGCCGGTCTGCCATCGGCGAGATTGCCTGGTTGTGCGTGATCACAATGACTGTCATGCCTCTCTCCCTGCACATATTCTGAAGCAGCTTTAAGATCGCTTTCCCCGTATTGTAATCCAACGCGCCGGTAGGCTCATCGCAGAGCAGGAGCTTCGGATTCTTTGCCAGCGCTCTGGCGATGGAAACTCTCTGCTGCTCTCCGCCTGAGAGCTGCGCAGGAAAATTGTCCAGCCGGTCTCCAAGTCCTACTTCATCGAGCACTTCCCTGGCATCCAGAGGGTCTCGGCAGATCTGGAGGGCCAGCTCTACATTTTCAAGGGCAGTAAGGTTCGGCACCAGATTATAAAACTGGAAAACAAATCCAATATCCTCCCGCCTGTAACCGGTCAGCTGTCTGGCATTGTACGCAGTCACATCCTGACCGTCCACGAAAAGCTTCCCGCCGGTAGCTGTATCCATACCTCCGAGAATATTGAGCACAGTCGTCTTTCCCGCGCCGCTGGGACCGACGATCACGACAAACTCGCCTTTCTCAATGGCAAAGCTGATGTGATCCACCGCCCGGATCTCCACCTCACCCATTTTGTAGACTTTCGTAATATCCTGCAGTTTCACAAATTCGCCCATACTGAATTCTCCTGACACATATGTTAAAAAAGGGGCGGATATCAGTATCCGCCCCAGCCTGATTCCCTGTATTAATTATAGCACGGGAATCATCTGAATTGAGAAATTTCAGATTAATTTCATACTTTTTTCTAACACTTTAGATCTGTGTTTTCTGCCTGTTCAGCTTTGCAGAAAACTGGAAAAGCACCAGCCCGATGAGAAACATAACCGAGAGTGCACTCACTCCGATATTGATGCTTCCCGTCACCTGGCTTAAAAATGACACGAGTGCAGTTCCGAGTACGGACGCGCCTTTGCCGCAGATATCATAGATGCCGAAATATTCCCCTGACTTCTCAGCCGGAATGATCTTGGCAAAATAAGATCTGGAAAGCGCCTGGATCGTCCCCTGGAACATTCCCACCAAAACAGCAAGTATCCAGAAGTCAAGCTGTGAATCCAGCCAGTATGCATAGACCGCGATACAGAAATATGCCGCTATGCAGACTGTAATGATCTTCTCCGGTCTTACATTTTTTATGATGCGGCTGAAGATAAGCACAGACGGGAACGCGACGATCTGCGTCACCAAAAGCGCCAGCAGCAGTCCCGTACTGTCCAGCCCGAGCGCCTGCCCGTAAGCTGTCGCCATATCAATGACCGTATAGACGCCATCAATATAGAAGAAAAATGCCAGCAGAAAAACAAATATGTGTTTCTGTTTCACAAGCTCTGCAAATGTTCTCCCCAGACGCTTGAAACTGTTTCTCACCACATGCTCTCCCGCCTCTGAGAAATACTTTTGCTGATATGACCGAAGCAGCGGCACAGACGAGAAGAGCCACCAGAGCGCGGTGATGATAAACGCAAAAATCATAGATGTCTGCATATCCATTCCCAGGCTTCCCCCTCCCAGCACAATACCGAGACATGCAATAAACGGGATGCAGCTGCCGATATAGCCCCAGGCATAGCCGTGCGAAGACACAGTATCCATCCTGTCCGGTTCTGTCACATCAGTGAGCATGGCATCATAGAAGACAAGGCTCGCGGAATATCCGGTCTTTGCCAGAACAAATACTCCTAAAAACCAGATCCATGACGACAGGAATCCCAGAAGGATACACCCGAATACTCCCACTCCCATGGCAGTGCAGAATATGGTCTTCTTGAAATTCCTTGTATCCGCGACCGCTCCCAGCGTAGGTCCCAGGATCGCCACAAGAAGCGTACAGATCGAAGTGGCATATCCCCAGTATGCAAGGTAATCCACATCCGATATTCCCGCATTTCCCGCAAGAAAGTTAAAATAAATCGGAAAGATGGTGGATACCATCATTGTAAATGCAGAGTTACCCACATCATAGAGCACCCATTTCTTTTCCAGTGAAGTCAGTTTAAATTTCATCTCTCATTCTCTCTTTCTTTTTATACCAGATTTCCAAAGAAACTCCATAGTTTCCCCAGTCTTGATTACAGTCTGAGGTTCTCCCATGAGTCCCCTTCGCCGAATGTCCGGTGAAATCTTTCCGGAAGATCTGCATTCTCAAAAAGCACCTTCTGATACTGAATGATCAGCCCTGCCGCCAGCGGCACTGCTCCGGAATACAGGCGCTTGAGGATCTGGCAGTAATCCCGGCATGCGGGGTTCGGCTCAAGGCTCATGACCATACCGTGCATGGAATCATACTGCCCTGCGATCTTCATTCCGCCGAAGAGCACCTTTCTTTTTACCGCTCCCGGCGCGTGCAGCATTTTATGGTAAAATACCATTCCTTTTAACGCCTTTTCCACCAGCTCCGGCGTCAGTCCTTTATAGAACGGTGCAATAACCGCCCCGTTCTCCCTGGTGGGACGGATGTGCTTTGTGCCCAGAAAACGGACCGGGTTGATATAATCTTCTTTCAGAAGGAGACGGTCAAACTCCATCTCAATCTCTGAATGGCTGATCCCGCTTGTGTGTATCATCTTCTCAATATATGGGTGGCATTCGCTGTCCAGGGCAAAATGACAGATCACACCGTAAATATAAGCCCTTGCAGCAGCCGGATGCTCCGCTTTCTTTATCATTTCTGCCGCGTTCCTGAAAAATTCATCGGCCATCTTGTCATGGAGCGCATATCCCTGCGAGCTGACAGGATTCTTCTTTAACGGATGATAATAAAAAAGAATATCCGGTCCGTGTACACCGATATCAAAAAGCTCCCTGTTATATTCGATCGCGCTCTGAAGCGGACGCGGCAGGGCGCTGATCACTTCTTTGCCGAATTTGTAATGTGCGTATGTTGTAGGCATGTATCCTCCTCTTTTCTCTTGTCGTTTTTGCAGGAAGCCGAGTACTCCAGGGGCTCCCGGCGCCGGCTCTCCGTTACCTATTATCACACACTCGGTGCAAAAAATCCATATGCCCGAGGGGATTCCTTATGTTAAATTATTGTAACAGAAAAGAACAGGGCGCACCAGAATGTAAAAGAACTGACTATGATATTAGAAACAGACAGTCCTGAACAGGGGAGGGTGTGACCCATGCGGGTCATCCCCTCCCCTGAAATTTTATCAAAAAAATCTGAAATGGCTGCCCGTTATCTCAGAAACAGGACAAGCGTGTTGTATACACCCGCGCAGGCCGCCAATATCAAAATGATCCCGCCCACAAGCATGCTGATCCTCGGGCCTCTCTCCAATATGCGTCCGGTGGCGTTATCCCGGTAGACCATAACCTTCTTTCCGGTTTTATAACTGCCTGCCACACTGGAATTATACCGGCTGCGCATACTTTTCTTTTGTCCATCTGTCATAAATCCAAGGACCGGATAATAGGACGCTGATGGAGTTGTCCATTTTTTCTTTCTTTCCGGCTGCCACTTGAGCACTCCCTCGATCTCAGCCTCTATCTCCTCCGTATCACGTCTTTTATCCTTTATGTAAGCAAGGATCAGCGAAGCTCCGATCAGGAGGAGCAAAAGCGCCAGAATGGCGGAAATATACTCCGTACCATATCTCTGCTGGATGAAAGGGAGCAGGATGATAAGGATACCCGCTCCAATGAGCGCCCACGGTCCGAATACAGGAATGCTGTCATCGTATACGCGCAGGGTTTCCCCCCGGTCAATGTCTGTCAGCAGCCGGATCTTATCTCCTTCCCTGTACTCATCAATACTTTTGACCGTCTCTTCTTTCCTGTGGCCCGACTGTCCGTACTCTACCCGGAG
>CALWFS010000149.1 GCA_944377705.1 uncultured Mediterraneibacter sp.
ACTCCGGTCCGTTGACAATGATCTGGGGGATGTTCGCATATGTCTCCACGTTGTTCAGGATCGTCGGCTTCTGGAACAGTCCTTTCAGAGCCGGGAACGGCGGACGCGGACGGGGCTCTCCTCTGTTTCCTTCGATGGAAGTCATAAGGGCTGTCTCCTCGCCGCAGACAAATGCTCCTGCGCCAAGTCTTAACTCAATGTCAAAATCAAAACCGCTGTCAAAAATATTTTTACCCAGCAGACCGTACTCTCTTGCCTGATTGATGGCGATCTCAAGACGTTTTACCGCAATGGGATACTCTGCCCGGACATAGATATAGCCCTGGGAAGCCCCGATAGCGTATCCTGCGATCGCCATTGCCTCCAATACTGCATGGGGGTCGCCTTCCAGAATGGATCGGTCCATAAATGCGCCCGGATCTCCCTCATCCGCATTACAACAGACGTATTTCTGATCCGCGTCATTTGCCGCCGCAAATTTCCATTTCATGCCTGTCGGGAATCCTGCGCCGCCTCTTCCTCTCAATCCGCTGTCCAGGAGGATCTGAATCACATCCTCCGGTTTTTTCTCCGTCAGGACGAGACCCAGCGCCTCATATCCGCCGGTTCCTATGTATTCATCAATATTTTCAGGGTTAATGACACCGCAGTTGCGAAGCGCTACCCTGTGCTGTTTCTTATAGAAATTCGTTTCATTTAACGGGATGATCTTATCCGTCTTAGTCGTCTCATCATAGAGAAGACGGGTAACTACCCTTCCTTTCAGAAGATGCTCGGATACGATCTCCGGGATGTCGTCTTCCTGCACCATGGAATAAAAAGTACCTTCCGGGTACACGATCATGATCGGCCCCAGGGCGCAGAGTCCGAAACATCCGGTTTTGACAACGCCGACTTCTTCGGAAAGCCCGTTTGCCGCGATCTCTTTTTCCAGTCTTTCCCTGATCCGCTGGCTTCCGGAGGAGGTACATCCGGTTCCGCCGCAGACAAGCACATGTGAACGATACATAGTTTTCAAGCCTCCTTTTCTTTTATGCGTTGTTGTCCTTTGCAGCGCTCAGCGTATACTTTGTTACGACCTGACCGCCGAGCAGATGGAGGCGCAGCACCTCCAGCGCTTTTTCCGGTGTCATCTTTACATAAGTCACCTTTTCTTTACCGGGCTCCATCACTTCTACAATGGGCTCATACTGGCACAGCCCGATGCATCCGGTCTGAGTGACACTGATCTTCTCGCTTAGATTCTGCTCCTGTACCGCGTCGGAAAGAGCGGTAAGGACTGGTCTCGCGCCGCTTGCGATCCCGCAGGTAGCCATGCCGACAACAACGCGGGTCTGGTTTTCATTCTCCGCGCGGACCCCGACCTTGCCCTGCATTTTTTCTCTGATGGCTCGTAATTCTTCAAGAGATTTCATATATTTCCTCCATTTCTTTCTGCTTATTAAATATCTCTTCCCCCATCTGTCTCCGCCTTGTTTGTCTCCAGATATTCCTTGATAAATGCAGATACCTCTGGTTCCGAAAAGGAGATCTCTTGTCCAAGCATCTCTCTCATCTCCCTGGTATCAAGGACGAAAGATCTCGTCCCGTACTCATATGTATATCGGAAATCAATGTGTTCGTTAAACACGATCAAGGTCTGGACAGTGGCGCTGATATCTCCCAGCGGCATCCTGTCTATGTGGGACAGTCCGAATACCGCCTTTACTGTTGTCCCTTTTCCTTTTTCTGAATCAATCCGGAAAGTGCCTCCCGTACTCTCAGCCGCCTGCTTGAAAAACGGAACTCCAAGCCCCACCTTTCTGGTGGTCCTCGTGGTAAAGAAAGGGTCCTGCACTCTCGCCGCCTGTTCCTTCGTCATCCCGCAGCCGTCATCCCTGATGACAACAGTGAGAGTGTCCTCCGCCGGCTGTACAGAGACTGTGATCTCTACAAGAGAAGCCTCAGCTCTCACGGAATTTTCTGCAACATCCAGAATATTCAGAGAAATTTCCGGCATCATGGCTTATTCATATTTTGCCAGGATGTCATCCAGATCGTCCACTGTCAGTCTGCCGTAGACTTCGTCATTGATCATCATGACCGGGGCCAGCCCGCAGGCGCCGACACAGCGGCATGCATCCAGTGAAAATCTTCCGTCCGGCGTACACTCTCCGCCTACGATGCCCAGTTTTTCCATGAGGGCATTGTAGATATCCCCGGAGCCTTTTACATAACACGCCGTACCGAGACAGACAGATATCCGGTATTTTCCCTTGGGGCTTAAGGTAAACTGCGAATAGAACGTCGCCACACCATAAATCTTCTCCATGGGGATCCCTGTCTCGTCCGAGATCATCTTCTGAACTTCAATCGGAAGATAACCGTATATATCCTGTGCCTTCTGCAGGATCGGCATAAGGGCACCTTTTTCATCCCTGAGCTCACGGATCACTTTCAAAAGTGCCTCTTCCTGTTCTTTTGTCCCGGAAAATGGAACTGTACCTTTCTTAGCTGCCATTCTTCAACCTCCATTTCTCTTTTCCATCAGACTGTGCAGTTGCATCAGATTTCCGCCAGCCCTTAAGATATATTTTGTGCTCATTAGATTAATGATACCACAAGATATTACATAATACCACTCATTTATTATTAATTTTTTGTATGTTTTCACTATTCAGGAAATGTTTTTCCTCTTACCATTTTATGTAAAAAAATGAAACTCACGCCTGTATTATTCTCACATTCTACATTTATGACAATTCTGAAAAAAGCAATTCATTGCTTTTTAAATATGCAAATGTTATACTTTTAATACATAGCTCGGCAGATATGCTGCTGATAACCAGCGTTTGTTATTTCATGTTCAGGAGGTTTTTTATGACGATCAGAGAAATGCAGCAAGTCCTTGACGCAAGGTTCCTCTACGGAGAAGAGCTTGCAGACCTGGACGCGCAATTTGTTTTTTCCGCTGATATGATGAGCGATGTACTCGCTTACTGCGGAAAATGTTCTGTCCTTATCACCGGTCTGTGTAACCCGCAGGTGGTCCGCACCGCGGAGATGCTGGATATTGTCTGTATCATCTTCGTACGGGGAAAACTGCCGGACGAAAACATGCTCGCGCTTGCCCGGGGGAAGAGTATCGCAGTGCTCGCAACCGAACATTACATGTTTACCGCCTGCGGCATCCTGTATGAGAACGGACTTAGGGGGGGTGCTTAAATGAGCGAACAGCTTACATTTACCTATTCGATCGACGGGGACGACTTCACCCGAGCGGGAGAAGCCAGCAGTTCTGTAAAAAATAAACTGAAAATGCTTGGCGTCAGCAGCGAAGCCATCCGTAAAGTCGCCATCGCCATGTACGAGGGGGAGATCAACATGGTCATCCACGCAGACGGCGGGACGATCGATGTGTCCGTCTCCGACGATGACATTACCATGGTGCTCGCGGACAAAGGGCCCGGGATCCCGGACATCGACAAGGCAATGCAGGAAGGGTATTCCACAGCGCGCGAGGAGGTACGATCCCTGGGATTCGGCGCGGGGATGGGGCTTCCAAATATGAAACGCTTTACTGACGAGATGCAGATCGACACTGTGCTCGGGGAGGGCACAACGATCACTATGAAAGTGCATCTGTAACCCCCGCATCCGGCAGGCCGTCTGGCGCAGCCGGATAGGGCGTGAAAGAGGAAAGGAGTCAGTCACTTGGATAACAATAAATTCATGCGCTCGGTCCGCCTGAAAGAATCAGCATGCCAGGGCTGCATTAACTGCATCAAACACTGCCCCACTCAGGCGATCCGGGTACATAACGGAAAGGCACATATCATAGACAAATTTTGCATCGACTGCGGCAGATGTATCCGCTACTGCCCTCATCATGCCAAGATTGCGGTCTATGATCCGCTCTCTGTGATCAACAATTTTAAATATACCGTTGCGCTTCCCGCTCCTTCGCTCTACGCTCAGTACAATAATCTGTTCAATGTGGACATCGTACTCAACGCCCTTCTGAAGCTTGGATTTGACGATGTATACGAGGTGAGCGCTGCGGCGGAGCTTGTATCCGAAGCATCCAGGGAATATATAAAGGAACATATAGAGGAAGCTCCATTTATCAGCTCAGCCTGTCCCTCTGTGATCCGGCTGATCCGTGTAAAATTTCCTTCCCTGATCTCCCGGCTCCTGCCCATCAAGGCTCCGGTGGAGGTCGCAGCGGAGATTGCCCGGGCAAGAGCAATGAGAAAGACCGGGCTGAAGTCAGAGGAGATCGGCATTATTTTCATCTCCCCGTGCCCTTCAAAAGTTTCCTATGCAAAATCCCCCCTTGGGATTGAAAAAAGTAATATCGACAACGTCGTTGCCATAAAGGATGTATACCCTCTCCTCCTGCCTCACATGAGGCACGATGAGAGCCAGCTCATTCCTCTCTCCCGCTCCGGCAGGATCGGTATCGGCTGGAGCAACGCCGGCGGCGAAGTGGCAGGGCTGCTGGCTGACAACTATCTCGCAGCGGATGGCATTGTGAATATCCTGCGCGTGCTGGAAGAGCTGGAGGATGAAAAGCTGCACGGTCTGACATTTGTCGAGCTGAGCGCCTGCAGCGGCGGCTGTGTGGGAGGCACCCTCACCGTGGAAAACGCTTATATCGCTGCTACGAAGACAAAACGACTTGTCAAATACCAGCCGGTATCCAAAAACCATCTGGCAGACAATCCGGAGGTAACTGACCTCCACTGGGCAGACAACGTAGAGTATGAGCCTGTGTTCCGACTGGGCAATACTTTCAAGGAAAGCCTGAAAATGATGAGTGATGTGGAAGATCTGACTGCCCGGTTCCCGGGGCTGGACTGCGGTTCCTGCGGCGCGCCCACCTGCCAGACACTGGCAGAGGATATTGTGCGCGGGGACGCCACTCCCAACGACTGCATTTATGTGTTCCGGGCCAATATAGCTGATCTGTCCAGAAAGATCGAAGATCTCACCGTAAACCGAAAGAATGACCAGATCTTCTCAGCGGGCGACTCTGAACTTCTTGGCTCCTATATCCGGACTTTGACCGCAGAGCTGGCTTCATTTGGAGTCCCGGCTCATGCCAGAAAGGAGGTCTCTGATAAAGATGAAACTTAAAGATATCCTCGCGCTCCCGGAATGCCGGGTCCTGGCAGAAGGAAACCCTCAGCGGGAAATCTCCCGCGTCTTCTGCTGCGATCTTCTCAGCGTTGCCATGGGGAAGGCTCCGGCAGACGGGGTCTGGGTGACTGTAATGGGGAACAGAAATACCCTTGCCGTGGCGTCTCTTACTGACACAGCCTGCATTGTGCTGGCAGAGGGCATCTCTTTAGATGAGGGGACGCTTGCAAAAGCCGGGGAGGAAGGGATCGCTGTGCTTGCCACGGATCTCCCGGCCTTTGACATCGCGCTTGAGATCTATCAGGCAGGGTTTGCATGATTCCGCTCTTCTATGATCTTCACATTCATTCCTGCCTTTCCCCATGCGGGGATGATGACATGACGCCGGCGAATCTTGTGGGCATGGCGGCTGTGAAAGGTCTGGACGTAATCGCTCTGA
>CALWFS010000150.1 GCA_944377705.1 uncultured Mediterraneibacter sp.
GCACATGCAAGGACAAATAGACTGATCAGAAGCGCAAATACCCAGCCAATCCCCTCGCCTGTCATTCCCGCATAAATTTCCATGAAAAGTACGAGCAGCTCTATGATCGTCGCAACCTTGAACATCCTTCGGATCTTCTTATAGTGTTCAATCTGTGAATCCACATCCGTATACAGCTCGAACGGACCGTCCGCCGCCCGCTTGCGCAGTATGATCCAGTATCCCCACAGCACGACGATCTCCACACCCAGCTCCTGCATCAGTTCACGGTACTCTTCGCTGACTGCTCCAAAGTCGATCTGATAGATATACTCCCCTTTCCTGCATGGTTCAAATTTATAGAATCCCGCAAAGAAACTCTTCAGAGCCCAGCCTTCTGACGCCATCTTATTCAGCCAGACTGTTTCCTTATCTTTATCATAATACAGTTTGAATCGGATCATGCTTCTCCCTCCTCCATCAGCTCTGCATTGCTCAGCAGTTCTTCCAGACGGCTTTTCTCCGCTTCGAACGCTGTTTTCCCTACATCCGTTATAATATATTCCTTCTTCTTCCGCGACTCTGTATCCTGGCTGTAGATCCTGATCCAGTTCCGCTTCTGCATGGTCTGCAGAGCGCCATAAAGGGTGCCCGGCCCCAGGACTACACGTCCGTTTGTCAGCTGCTCGACCTCCTGGATGACTCCGTAACCGTGATTCGGTTTTCGCAGTGCCAGCAAAATATAAAAAAATGCTTCTGTTAACGGCATTTCCTTTTCTGACATTATCTCACACCTCTCCGTTTTCCCTTAGGATATTTTTCGTCTCACGATATATCGTTAAATGATATATTGTGATTATAATATATCGTATGGTGATATATCTGTCAAGCAGAAATCATAAAATCTTAATCTTTCATACGCTAAATCATCAGAATATCAGTAAATACATCGGTACTCGTCTTCCCCCTTTTGTGAACGGCCATAGAAGAAGGCAGTTCTACCCAGAAGTAAAAAAGACAGCTGAAAAACGGTCAGTAAAACCCAGAAGGGCAGACATACCACCAGCAGTCAAAAGCACTGGCAGCATGTCTGCCCTTCCAATATTTTATAAAGTCTCTCTCACTTCAGTGCATCCTTCATCTCCTTCACATACTCTCCCACATATTTCGGCGCGTCTTTCCCATACTGTCCGATCAGCCTGACAATGGCGGAGCCAACGATCGCCCCATCCGAGATTCCACTCATTTTCGCCGCCTGTTCCGGCGTGGAGATGCCGAACCCGATGGCGCACGGAATCTCTGTATTCTGCCGCACCGTCTCCACGATAGAGCCCAGATCTGTCCTGATCTCACTTCGCACCCCGGTAACCCCCAGACTGGATACAATATACAGGAATCCTTCTGCCTCCCGGGCGATCATGGCGATCCGGTCTTCTGACGTAGGCGCGATCAGGGAGATCAGATCCACGCCGTACCTGCGGCAGATGGGCAGGAATTCTTCTTTTTCTTCATATGGGACGTCCGGCAGGATCAGCCCATCCATCCCGATCTCCCGGCAGATGGAGATGAACCGCTCTGCTCCGTAAGAAAAGACTACATTTGCATAAGTCATGAACACCATTGGCACTTTAACATCCCTGCGCAGATCCCTCACAAGGTCAAATATTTTATCCGTGGTGACTCCTCCGCTGAGCGCCCGCAGGTTCGCCCCCTGGATCACCGGGCCCTCCGCGGTAGGATCTGAGAAGGGAATACCCAGCTCGATCAGGTCAGCGCCATTTGCCACGGCTGCGCGCACGATCGCTGCCGTTGTCTCCAGGTCCGGGTCTCCACAGGTGATAAATGGGATAAATGCTTTTCCGTTTTCAAATGCTTTTCTGATGTTACTCATAAATATCCTCCCCTCTGTAGCGGGCAATGGCAGCACAGTCTTTGTCTCCTCTGCCTGAAATCGTGATGACAATGATCTGATCCCGGCTCATCCCGGGCGCGATCTTCATGGCATGCGCTACAGCGTGCGCGGACTCGATCGCCGGAATGATCCCTTCTGTTCTCGCCAGATATTCAAATGCATTCACTGATTCTTCGTCCGTGACAGGAACGTATTCCGCCCTGCCGATATCATGGAGCCATGCGTGCTCCGGACCCACGCCCGGATAATCCAGCCCTGCGGAAATAGAGTAGACCGGTGCGATCTGACCGTATTCATCCTGGCAGAAATAGGACTTCATCCCATGGAAGATGCCGACCCTGCCTGTGTTCACCGTTGCCGCAGTCTCAAAGGAGTCAATCCCCTTTCCTGCCGCCTCGCACCCGATCAGCCGCACTCCTTCATCCTCTATAAAGTGGTAAAAGCTTCCGATGGCATTGGAGCCGCCTCCCACACAGGCGACCACCGCGTCCGGCAGGCGTCCTTCCTTCTGAAGGATCTGCTCCTTGATCTCTTTGGAGATCACCGCCTGGAAATCCCTTACGATCGTGGGAAAGGGGTGGGGACCCATGACAGAACCGAGGCAGTAGTGGGTGTCGCTGATCCTGGACGTCCACTCCCGCATCGCCTCGGAGACCGCGTCCTTCAATGTGGCTGTCCCTGTCTTTACCGGAATGACCTCGGCTCCGAGCAGGCGCATCCGGTACACATTCAGCGCCTGGCGGACCGTATCCTCCTCCCCCATGAAGACCACACATTCCATTCCCATGAGAGCAGCCGCAGTGGCGGTGGCAACTCCGTGCTGCCCGGCGCCTGTCTCTGCGATCAGCCTGGTCTTGCCCATTTTCTTTGCCAGGAGGGCCTGACCTAGCACGTTGTTGATCTTGTGGGCGCCTGTGTGATTCAGGTCTTCCCTCTTCAGGTAGATCTTCGCTCCTCCCAGATCCTCTGTCATCTTCTCCGCATAATACAGCCTGGAAGGTCTCCCTGCATATTCATTGAAAAGCTCGGTTAATTCCCGGTTAAACTCCGGGTCATTTTTGTAATGGTCATATGCTTCCTCCAGCTCGATCACAGCGTTCATCAGTGTTTCCGGTATATACTGCCCGCCGTGGATGCCGAAGCGTCCGTTCTGGTTCGTCATTGTATCTCATCCTTTCCTTTATCATTTCCTTTATTATTCCTTTTATCATTCTTCAATCTGAGGGATCCTGCGCGGAATACAGGGCATGCTTCTCGGCGCCGCCATTTGCCTGTCTGACCGCCAGGACAAACTCCGCCATTTTATCCCTGTCTTTATACCCATCTGTCTCTATTCCGGAACTGACGTCCACCCCATAGGGTCTCAGCGTGTTTACTGCGTCCCCTGCATTTCCCGGGGTCAGCCCTCCTGCCAGGAAATATGGGCGGCTTATCTTCCGGAGCAGCTTCCAGTCAAACACCGCGCCTGTTCCCCCACCCGGGGAATCCACCAGGATATAGTCCGCGCTGCTTTTCTCTGCCGTCTTTGCATCCTGCTCTGTGCTGATGGAAAATGCCTGAATGATCAGAGAGCTTCCCAGTCTCTCCCGAAGGCTATGGATATAAGCTTCATCCTCCCTGCCATGGAGCTGCACCACATCGATCACTTCCCGCCTGACAAGGTCTTCTATAACCTGCGGGTCCTCATCCACAAACACGCCCGCTGCCCTGATCTGCGGTTCCAGCATCTGCTTCAGCTCCGCGGCCTTCTCCGGCGGGACATATCTCCGGCTCTCCGGGGCAAAGACAAATCCGATATAGTCCGGCTTCAGTTCATTGGCTGCCCGGATATCACATGGGCGGGACAGCCCGCACAGCTTGATTTTGGGTTGTCTTATTGCGCCGGATATCTCCTCTGCCTTTCGGTCTCTTACGCTTTCTGTCATCTCTGCGCCCCTTTTCCTGTCTCTTTCAGTTCCAAAAGCTTTGCCTTCTTATCCTCCGCGCGCATCAGCGTTTCTCCGATCAGCACCGCGTCCGCCCCGATTTGCCTCAGACGGCTCACATCCTCCGCGCTTCCTACTCCGCTTTCGGAGACGAACAGCACCTCCTGCGGGATCATCTGCCTCAGCCTCCGGCTGTTCTCTGTATCCACAGAGAAATCTTTTAAATTCCGGTTATTCACTCCGATCACCCGGGCGCCGGCGCGCAATGCCGATTCCACCTCATCCTTATCATGAGCTTCCACCAGAGCGGACAGCCCAAGCTCATCGCAGATCCCAATATACTCCCTCACCTGCTCCTCCGGCAGGATGGAACAGATCAGAAGTACAGCGGACGCGCCCAGCAGCTTTGCCTCATAGATCATGTATCCGTCCACTGTGAAATCCTTCCTCAGGCATGGAATGGACACGGCTGCTGCAATTTTCTCCAGATACAGATCGCTCCCCAGGAACCATTTGGGCTCCGTCAGTACGGACACCGCGTCCGCTCCGGCCGCTTCATATTCGAGGGCGATCTCAAGATAGGGAAACTCCGGTGCGATCAGGCCCTTAGACGGGGATGCTTTTTTGCACTCACAGATGAATGCAATATCCGGCTTCTTCAATGCAGTTTCAAATGCAAAATTCCCCTTCGGCATGTTCAGCGCCTTCTGCCGGATCTCCGCCGGGCGCATCCTCCGCTTTGCTTCTTCTACGCGTTCCCGCGCATGATCCGCAAGCCGGTCCAGGATCGTCCCGCCTGCCGCCGTCATCCTTGCACCCCCGTTTCCGGCTCTGCAGTTTCATCCGCTGCTTTCGCCTCTGACGATGGTTCCGGCCGGTTGCTGACTTCGATAAGCTTCTTCAATGTCTCCAGAGCTTTTCCGGAATCGATCAGCTCTGCCGCCAGCTTCACGCCGTCTGCCATGGTCTCTGCCTTCCCGCCGATATAGAGGGATGCCCCGGCATTCATAAGCACTGCATTTCTCCGGTGTCCCCTTTCCCCTTTCAGGATAGATACGGTGATCGCCGCGTTTTCTTCCGGCGTTCCTCCCAGGAGATCTGCCTTTGTACAGCGCTCAAATCCGAAATCCTCCGGGGTGATAACATAATTCCGGATCCATCCGTCCCTGATCTCGCACACAGTCGTCGGAGCGCTCATGGAGATTTCATCTAATTTATCCTGCCCGTAGACCACCATTCCCCGCTTCACCCCAAGATCTGTCAGCACCTGAGCCAGGGGTTCCACCAGATAATCATCATACACGCCCAGAAGCTGCATTGTCGGATTCCCCGGATTCGTAAGAGGTCCCAGGATATTAAATACCGTACGGAAACCCAATTCCTTTCGGATCGCCCCGACATATTTCATAGACGTATGATACTCCTGTGCGAAGAAAAAGCACATCCCCGCCTCATTTAAAAGTTCCACGCAGCGCTTCGGGCTCTGACGGATGTTCACGCCCAGCGCTTCCAGACAGTCTGCCGTCCCGCACTGAGAGGATGCCGCCCGGTTTCCGTGCTTTGCCACCTTCATCCCGCCTGCCGCCGCGACAAGGGCCGAGGTGGTAGAGATATTGAA
>CALWFS010000151.1 GCA_944377705.1 uncultured Mediterraneibacter sp.
TGCTGGATTTTATAGTTTTACTTGCCTCGTGGAGCGGAGCCGAAGCCACCCCCGCACACGCTCTGAATACGTCTTCGATATATTGCTTCGGTGTTTTCGTCCGATTTACTCAATCCAAGGCTCCCCGACAAATCCAGATTTACTCAGTTAATTCTTCCAGCGGCCGTATCTGGTACCCCATCTTTTCCCATTCCCCGATCAGTTCATCCAATATCTCGGCATTGGTATCGGATGTACTGTGGAGCAGTACGACCGCGCCGGGATGGATGCGCCCCAGCAGTTTGTCAAAGGCTTCTTCCTTTGTGGGCTGGTTATCATCGTACCAGTCTACATAGGCGAGGCTCCAGAAAAAGGTCTTATAGCCCAGTTCTTTTGCCATCTGCAGATTGGTCTCGCTGAATTTCCCCTGAGGAGGGCGGTAGTATTTTGTCATCTCTTCTCCGGTCACTTCTTTGTAGGCGAGTTCCACGTCTTCCAGTTCTTTCCGAAAAGAATCCATGGAGGCGATCTGGGACATATCAGGATGATGCCATGTGTGATTTCCCACAGTATGACCTTCTTCGCACATTCTTTTGACCAATACGGGTTCAGATTCTATGTAAGTCCCGACTACGAAAAAGGTGGCGGATACATCGCGCTTTTTTAAGGTGTCAAGTATTTTCCCGGTATTGCCGTTCTCATACCCGCAGTCAAAGGTCAGGTAAAGAACTTTTTCATCCGTATCCTGAGCATAGTAGGCGTCATACTGTGCCAGTTCTTCAAAAGTGGCGTTAGCGACAGGAGGCTGCCCGTCTTCCTGGAAGCTCAGCCCCCAGTTTCCTTCAGCAGAAGCTGTTACTGCTTCATTATCAGCGTATGTTTCGCCGGTGCGTATACGGAACTGTTCGCTGAGAAAACCGATCCCGGTGCCGGAGGCATAGGCGGCAAGGAATAACAGGAGAAAGAGACCGGTCTTTTTTGCCGGGTGTCTTTTTTTAAAGAATGGTAAGATTCTGTGTTTAAAAAAATGGTTCATGACAGATATCCCTTCAGAATATGGGGTTTATAAAAATATATGAGAAAAATCCTGCAAATTGCTCAAAAAGATGGATAAAAAGATTGACAAGATCAAAGAACAGTTGATAATAGAAGTATGGACAATTTTGGAACCAGCGGTAAGGATCGGTATCAGGAGGAATATATGGCAGAAGATTATAGAGGAATGGCAATAGGAATGTTTGAGCTGGACAGCGAGTGTATCTGCTTTGTAGCCCTGGATGCGGCGGCAAAGGCAGCAAATGTGAAGATACAGGCAGTGGAGAGAAACCGTCTTTCAGCGGGAGCGTGTGTCAAGATGAGAGGCATGGTATCGGACGTGAAAGCAGCGATGGAGGCGGCACTGGAGGCTGCCCGCCCTCTGGCGAAGATCGTGTCGCATAATGTGATTGCAGCTCCGTCCGAAGATACGGAGACAGCGATGAAAATGACGATCAATAAGTAGTCAGCAAGCAGCGAACAGGGGACTTGGAAAGGAAAGGTACAGATATGAGATACGGAGCTTATGGGCTGGTGGAAGTCGTGGGAGAAGCGAATGGTATCCTGGTGACTGACCGTATGCTAAAGACAGCGGAAGTAGAGTATGTGACTCAGGATACAAAATGCGGGGGACATGTGCTGATTTTTGTCGGGGGAAGTGTCGCGGCAGTGACATCGGCGGTAGACAGTGTGAAGGAAGATCCGCCGTGCCCGGTGGCAAAGACGGCAGTGGTATCAAATCCGTCACAGGAGATGGTGGATATTGTTGAAATGTTCAAAAACAGGCGCCGGCGTTAAAGCAGTCCGGAGGAGACGTCGGGTCAGAGAAACATCGGACGGCGCAAAAGCTGTCCGGGACATATTAAAAGAAAATCAGAGACCGTATTTGCGGAAGTAATGTACTGAGGCATTTTTCCGTGGACGCGGTCTTTCTGATGCAGGATGGAGAAAACAATGGAGAGATCAATTTTATTTTTTGATATAGACGGTACCCTGCTCAGCGAGATCACTAGGCAGATACCGAACAGTGCGGCAGAGGCGCTTCAGAGAGCGAAAAAAGCAGGGCATATGCTGTTCATCAATACGGGGAGAACTGTTTGCAGTATCCCGACAGAGATCAGGCGCCTTCCTTTTGACGGCTATCTGTGCGGATGCGGGACATGTCTTGTTTACCATGATGAGATCCTGTTTGAGCGCTCTCTTACCCCGGAGCGGGGAAGGGCTGTGATTGCAAAAATGTTTGAATGTAATCTCGGAGGAGTGGCAGAAGGGCCGGAGGATGTGTATTTCCCGGAGCGCATCAGCCGTTTCGATAAGCTGGAGACAACGAGACGTTACTTCAGAGAAAAAGGAATGGGGATTGAACGCTTTATGGAACAAGGCGGATTTATCTATGATAAGCTGTTTATCTATGCTGATGAGAAGAGCAGCCTGGAGTCGTTTCTTGCGTTCATTGCTGAGGATATGGAGGCAATGGACAGGGGCGGGAATGCCTATGAAGTCATCCAGAAAGGATATTCCAAGGCAACGGCATGTGAGTTTATCGTGGACAAGCTTGGATTTACAAAGGACCAGGTATATGTATTCGGAGACAGCAGCAATGACCTTGCGATGTTTGAATATGCAGACCATGCAGTGGCAATGGGCGAACATGCGGAAGTACTGGAACCGTATGCAGAATATGTGACAAAGACGGTAGAAGAGGATGGGATCGCCCATGCGATGAGTCGTTACGGCCTGATATAAACGCAGCGGATTTAGCGGAGGCGAGGTGGAGGAGATGAAAATTTTTGTATACAATTACAGGGAATTCGACGAGGCAGAATATTTTCAGAAATTCTCAAAGGAGTACGGAGTGGAGCTTGGCATCTGTACGGATGCTCCTACCCTGGATAACGCGCATCTGACAGAAGGATATGAATATGTAACGATTATTACGTCAAAGATCGACAGGGAGATGGTGAAGAAGTTTCATGACATGGGAGTCAAAATGATCTCTACCCGGACGGTCGGGTATGACCATGTGGATACTGAGGCGGCAAAGGAGTTTGGAATCCATGTGAGCAATGTTTCTTATTCTCCGGAATGCGTGGCGGATTATACGGTCATGCTGATGCTTATGTCTGTCCGCAGGATGAAGAGGATCATGCAGAGAGGGGAGATCAATGACTTTTCCCTTCCGGGCATCCAGGGAAGAGAACTTCCCAATCTGACTGTCGGCGTGCTGGGAACTGGCCGGATCGGACAGGCGGTGATCCGTGACCTGTCAGGTTTTGGGTGTAAACTCTATGCTTATGATAAATATGAGAATGAGGCTGTGAAAGAGTACGCACAGTATGCGGACCTGGATACGATCTATAAAGAGTGCGATCTCATCACACTGCACATGCCTCTTACGGAAGAGAATTATCATCTTATCGGGAAAGAGGCGTTTGGCAGAATGAAAGACGGAGTAGTCATTGTCAATACTGCAAGAGGCGGGCTGATCGATACAAGGGCGCTCATCGAGGAGATTGAATCAGGCAAAGTAGGAGCAGCGGGTCTGGATGTGATCGAGGATGAGTTCGGCATGTACTACTATGACCGAAAATCAGACGTGCTCAGCAAGCGTGACCTGTATATCCTCAGAGGGTTCCCGAATGTGATCGTTACACCTCATATGGCGTTTTATACAGACCAGGCAGTAAGTGACATGGTGAAACATTCCATAGAAAGCTGTATTCTGCGGGAAGAAGGGAAGGATGATCCCTGGGCAGTCGTTTGAGACAGGGCAGAAATTAAGATGAAAGAGTAAGAGAGTCCGACAGTTTTACATTTTAAAACAGCCGGGCTTTCTTTTTTGTGATCAGATGGCAAATGATCATAATAAACAGATTGACAAATATTGCATAAATATTACAAATTTGTTACAATATATTGTATCTTGGCTGGAGGGGAGAAGGTTTATGATCCGGATTCAGAATATCACAAAAAAATTTGATGAAAACTATGCGCTTCATAATCTTTCGCTGGAAATTCCGGAAGGCGTGATGTTTGGCCTGCTGGGGACAAATGGCGCGGGCAAGACCACGCTGCTGCGCACTATCGCGGGTATCCTTGAGGCGGATGCGGGATGTGTGACAGTTGACGGGAATCCGCTGGAATCCGGGAAAAAGAAAATCTTTTACCTTCCGGACGATCCCTATTATTTTCCGAATGCGTCGGTGGAACAGATGGCAGAGTTCTATGCAAGACAGTACCCGGAGATGGAACGGGAAACTGTAACATATATGGCAGAGGCCCTGGAGCTGGATGTGAAGCGTCCTCTCCGCACTTTCTCCAAGGGAATGAAGAGACAGGCATTTCTCATACTCGCCCTGTGTGCCGGGACGAAATATCTTCTGTGCGACGAGGTGTTTGACGGGCTGGATCTGATCGTGGCAGAGGTTATGAAGAATCTGTTCCGCCAGGCGATGAAGGAGAGAAAGTTTACGGCTGTGGTGGCTTCCCATTGGCTCAATGAGCTGGAAGATATCTGCGGAAATATCGCGATCCTGCACAAGGGAGTCTCGTGACGGCAGGTGATATGAGGAGCAGGACAGAGCATGTCAAAAAGTATCAGTGCGTGTTCCGGGAGGATATAGATGCGGAAAGGCTTAAGAGGGAGCTTGGAAAAGAGCTGGATATCGTTCGGTTTCATGCGGACGGATGCTTTGTGACGCTGGTGATCCGGGACGCAGAAGGCAGCGCAGAGGAATATCTGAGGAAACAGAATGCGGATTTGGTGAGAGAAGCATCCATGAGCCTGGAGGAAATCTTTATTGCAGAAATGGAGGGGAAAGATTATGACATCCGCAAAGTGCTTTGCTGACTGGATAAGAGAAGCGGGAAGAGGTCATCTTGCCGCGTTCTTCGTATGGGGAACCATGCTTGTGTATACGATCCTCTCTGTGACCCGTCTTAGCTTTGATACAGACTATACATATTTTGGCATTGGAAATACTGAGCTGCCGTGGATCGGTGCAGGACTGGGGCTTGCGCTGGCTTTTCTGGAGTTTTTCTATCTGCTCCATCAGAAGAAACAGGATTTTTATTACAGCCTGCCTGTAAAGAAAAGCACAGTGTTTTGGGGCAGGTATGTGCATGGAGCGATACATGGAATCCTTTCTGCGGCGCTTGCCATGGGTGCCTGCGGCATTTTTCAGTCTGCGGTGGACGCGGAATTTGCCCCCTTTGCATGGAGTTATACGGGGAAGAGTTTTCTGGTTACTGCCGGGGTATTTCTGATCTTCTACCATATAGGGATGCTTTGTATCACAGTTTGCGGGAATGCAGTCTCATCGCTGGTCCTGTGCGGTGTATTCATAGCTTATTTCCGCATACTGATCGGAAATGTG
>CALWFS010000152.1 GCA_944377705.1 uncultured Mediterraneibacter sp.
GGTGCAGTCATGGCTAAATGTGCTATTTGTGAAAAGGGTGCTCATTTTGGTAACAATGTAAGCCACTCTCATAGAAAGACACCGAAAATGTGGAAATCAAATGTGAAATCCGTTAGAGTGAAAACAGAAGGCGGTTCCAAAAAAATGTATGTATGTACATCCTGTCTGAAGTCCGGACGCGTTGAGCGCGCGTAATTTCAGACTTCTCTTGGAGATTACACAAAAATGGCTTGAAAATGACACGGAATCAGGAATGGGAAGCGATTCGCTTCCCGTTCTTTTCGTTTTCCTGAATTGAATAAAACATGTATTTATTCAGAATTCCCTTCGAGGTTTATAGTCCGGGACACCGCTGTCATTCTCGTTGATATCGTTTGCCACATACACCCATCCCCCGTCTCTTTCCCGCATGGTCACCCTGTGCCGGAAGGTACAGTCGTCTCCTTCCACGATCAGGATTCCTTCCACATACAGAGTCCATGTCCCGTCCTGATTTTCCACGCATCGGACAACCTCCGGGAAGGGCTGGACCTGCCTTACCCGGTTCCATGCATTGATCGGCTCCCAAGGATACACTCCCGCAGCAGCATCAAAACGTGCATATTTTTCAAGCTGTTCCACAGAAATATCAAAAAATGTCAGGACGACTTCTTCAAACTGCTCTTTCGGAATCCCCTCTGCCGCTGTCTCTTCATCCAGCTTCTCTCCGTACTTCATCTCATAGAGGAAATCATACAGATCGTTAAACTCGATCCGTTCCATACTGCCGGCATCCCAGTCTGTAAGGAACAGATTGTTGCAAAAATAGCTGACCGGAAGAATATATTGATTGCCCAGCTCCCTGCATTTTTTGTCAAGCGGAAGTATCCTGAAAAAACTGTGCATATCCATCTCCTGATTTCTTGACAATGCTTTTTCCCAGATCAGCCATCCCTTTTCTGTATATTCCCAGTCGTACACTCTGAATTTTTCCAGCTGACGGATCTGAAGATCCATGTCATCATTATAGGAAGCATTTGCATATGTCACGGTCAGTTCCTGGTCCTCTGCAGACAGCCGAAAATATCTGAAATATCCGCTTGTCGTGATCTCATAAAACTCGGTTTGCGAAGACTCTTCTTCTGATGCATCTTTTAAAGCCTGGTCCACATCCTCATAATTCAGCATATTATAATCATAACTTCCGCAGGTCACAGCCCATCCCCGCGCTGCCGCTGCCTCTGTCATGGCGTGAACGGTTTCTTCGCCAAGTACAACATTCGATGCTTCTCCCTTGTCGGCACGAATGTAAATATCCTTACATACGCCGCCCAAATCTGATATCAGATTTTTGATGCTCTGTTTTTCGTTTTCTTCTATATCAATATAATCTGTCTCATAGTCGTCTTTTGCCTCCTGTCCGTCAGACAGCATGCTGTCCGCGGATTCTTCCGGCTGCTTCTCCGCATTATCTCTGCCTCCGCTTTTGCCCGTTGCAGCACAGCCGGGCAGACAGAGGAGGCAGACCAGAACGATCATATTTTTGAATGTGCTTCTCTTCATTTTCTCCTTATCACTCCCGCCTTATATCCTACACGTGTAATATTTATTATTATGTACATCTTTTTCAATCTTGTCAATATAATTATTGACCTTATCTATTTTATCTTTTATAATTACTACGCAAGTAAGATTAAGGAGCGGTGAAAATGGAAAAATTACCTCAGATTTCTGAAGCGGAATACGAGATCATGAAGATCATATGGGCTGATTCTCCGATCAGCACCAATGAAGTATGCGAAAAGGCGCCCAAATCTCATAACTGGAGCAATAAAACCATACACACGCTGTTATCCCGTCTGGTGGCGAAACATGTCATCTCCTACGAACAGAGGGGACGTATGTACTACTACTATCCGATCATTTCCCAGAAAAAATATTTATCCCAGGAAAATCACTATTTTCTGGACCGGTTCTATAACGGTGAGGCACCGACATTGTTATCTTCGCTGCTGTCCGGTTCGGAGATATCCGACTCGGATCTTGAAAAGATGTACCATATGCTTGACTCAAAATTAAACGGAGGTGAAAAGAGTTGACATTTTCCGTCCGTTTTTTGCTGTGCAATGTTGTGATGTCCATACTGCTGGGAATTATATTATTATTTAAACGTATTTCAAGAAAACATTCCACTGCCAGCAGCCAGTATCATATATGGTATATCTTCATGACCGCGCTGCTTCTTCCTTTTATACCTCACGGTCAGTTCCGGCCGGATCAGCTCCTGATGAGGATACAGAGGTTACTGGAAACAGAGTCAGCATCAGCGGCAGACACTTATTTTCACGGGACGGAAAACGCATATTCGGTTTCATCCCTCGGCGTTTCCGACCTTGCCGCCTCCGTGGACAGTACTGCGTTTTCTTCACTGTCGGTTTGCTTCAGTGTGATCTGGGCAGCCGGCTGTATCGTGACAATGCTGAATTTCCTCTATAATATCTATAAGATTTACAGAATCAGAAAATCCGCTTATCCGATCACTGCCGAAAGCGAGCCGGATCTGTACAGGGAATATCTCTCCTGCATAAAGGAGCTGAATATAAAGCGCAATGTAACTCTATACGCCTCATGCAGTATCTCCAGTCCTGTTTCATACGGGCTTATCCGCCCGAAGATCATGATCCCGCAGGACATGGACATTGTACTCCCGACGCGGGATCTGCGCTATATTTTCCTGCATGAACTGCAGCATTATAAACATAAGGACACTGTTTTAAACTATGCAAGCTGCATTTTTCAGATCATCTACTGGTTTAATCCATTCATATGGCATGCATTCCGCATCATGCGCAGAGACCGGGAGATCGCATGTGATCATTCCGTGATACGTACTGTCGGGAAAGAACACGCTGCCAGCTATGGTTATACTCTGATCCGATATGCGGAAAAACTGCGCCGGAATGCATTTCTCTGCCCCCTTTCCAGTCTGGGCGGTGAGAAAAAGGTTATCATGCAGCGCATCAGGGAGATTGCGGATTATAAATCCGAAAGTCCGATCCGGAAATTCAGGGGTGTCTGTGTTCTCCTGCTGTCCGCAGTACTTGTATATGCCGCAAGTCCGTTTTTGACGGCAAGTGCCTCCACGGACAGCACCTATCGCTTTCTCGGTGAAAATACAGAGTCAATTGATCTGTCATCTTATTTTAACGGAAATAAAGGCAGCTTTGTCTTGTATGACACCGCTGAGGATGATTATGTGATCTACAATGAAGACCTGAGCACAAGACGTGTGTCTCCGGATTCTACCTTTAAGATATACAGCGGTCTGTTCGCCCTGGAGGAAGGCGTCATAACACCGGATTCCACGATACGCACATGGGACGGGACCACATATTCTTTTGACTCCTGGAACCAGGATCAGACGCTTGCGTCAGCCATGCAGAATTCAACGAACTGGTATTTCCAGGAACTGGACCGCCAGACGGGTTATGCCGCCCTGCGCGGCTATTATACGGAGATCGGTTACGGGAACTGTGACTTATCTGGTGGAATCAGCGATTACTGGGCAGAATCCACATTGAAGATCTCTCCGGCGGAACAGGTGGTCCTGATGTCTGATCTTCTCCACAATAAATGGGGATTTGATCCCGGGAATATCCAGGCTGTAAAAGATTCGCTATTTATATCCGACACATCTATGGGGAAACTTTACGGCAAGACCGGAACCGGTTCGGAAAATGGCAGGAATATGAACGGCTGGTTTGTAGGATTCCTCGAAACCGGTGAAAACGTCTACTGTTTTGCCGTTAACATGCAGGACTCGGAAGATGCTTCCGGAAGTACAGCTTCTGAGATTGCTGTAAACATTCTGCACGATATATTGTAAACAGGTTTTCTGTACATGATATAAAAAAGTCAGGGATAATGTTTCTTCGGAAATCACCCTGACTTTTCTATTTTCTCCTAAATCACATACATATTAGGAATGTTTTTAATAATCAGCAAGTATTTGCATGGCTGTCTCCCGCGCTTTTGCGCTGGATAGATCAGCTCCGTCTGTCCTTCCCAGGTATACGCAAAAGTAAAGTCTGCTCCCATCCTTATCCGCAAATCCTGTAAACCAGCAGTCAGCCGTAATATTCCCTTCCGCCCCCTGTCCGGTCTTTCCGTAAACAGCAAGTCCCGGCACAGTCTGGTCAGACACCAGCATGACCTGTTTTAACTTGTCTTGTGTTTCTTTTGAATATTCTGAATGGCTGCCAAAGATCCGTTCCATGACCTCCGTCTGTTCTTTGGGAGATATCTTGAGCGACGATTCGATCCAGAAGCCGGTCAGCGCCCTGTTGTCTTCATTCGTGTTCTGCCGTCCTTCCCAGTCAGAAATATCCCGGTTGCCATATTGAAGTTTGTCTAATTCTTCCTGCATGATATCTGTTCCGATCTCATTAATGACCTGCCGGAAATACCAGACGCAGGAAGTCTGAAATGCATCTTCGAACGCGATATCCTTATTCCAGTCTTCATTCCAGAATATCTCACCGCTCCACGTACGTGTCGAATCTCCGGGCACAATGATCCCGTTCTCCAGACCGATCAGGGAGGATATGATCTTAAATGTAGAGCAGGGAGATCGCTGTGTCAGAGCTGTTTCCTGATTATATATCTGATATCGGTTCGCAGACGGATCATATATCACAGCCGCTCCGTTCAAGCCTTCAAAGTACTCCGAAAAATCAACTTCTTCGATCACCGGATCTTCCTCTGGGATCTGTTCCTCTTGCTGTGGCAGCGCTGCTATTACTTCTGATTCAGCCGGAGCAGTGACGCCGGATTTCCGGCTGTCAGAAATCTTTTCCGATTGTCCCGCACAGCCGCCAAGTACCGCGGCTGCTATAAGATTGAGAACTATAAAAACAGAAATGGTTCTTTTATTCATTCTTCTCATATCTCCTTTCACCTTAAAATCTGCAGTATCATCGCAATGTTCTTTCATTTTCTTCTTTTAGGTCTGAATAATGCACATAAATCCTACGTATGTAATACTTCTATATATTACACACGTAGGATTAATATGTCAAGTATATATCTTAAAGCCTGGTCACCTCAATTCCGGCAGACCTCCCCACGTCAGGCCATCAAAGTCCCACACATCCTCGCTCCATCCCAGCGTTTCCAGATAAAACGATTTTTCTTCTGTCTGCTGCTGCGATACAGGGAAGATCCGGTCTGTATTGGTTTCATTGATATTGCTCTTGCTGTCTGAGCTGTCAAGCTCATACACACTGCTTGTAATTCCCAGCACATCCCACCCGGAAACGCGGTTCGCATTCACCCCGGTGCTTAAGCTGACCGAGCTTTCCACCGCTGCGCTTCCGTTCTGGGGACCTCCGATCAGTCCGCCGTTTCC
>CALWFS010000153.1 GCA_944377705.1 uncultured Mediterraneibacter sp.
CGGAGGAGCGGCTTTTGTCCTGATCTATCTGGCATGCTTAGTCATGCTGGGACTTCCTATCATGATCATGGAATTTTCTGTGGGACGCGCCGCCGGATGTAGTATTGCCAGAGCTTTTGACAAGCTGGAACCTTTGGGGACAAAGTGGCACTGGTATAAATGGTTTGGTATAGCGGGTAACTATCTCCTGATGATGTTTTATACAACAATCGGGGGATGGCTTTTGATCTATCTGGGCAAGATGGCAGCAGGCAGCTTTGAGGGAATGGATGCCGGGCAGATCGAGGGAGAATTCGGTAAATTGATGGGACAGCCGGTCCTTATGACTGTATTCATGGTGATCGTTGTGGTCCTGTGTTTCGGGATCGTCAACCTGGGTCTCCAGAAAGGAGTGGAGGGGATCACAAAAATCATGATGGTGCTTCTGCTCGTCCTGCTGATCGTGCTGGCAGTCCGTTCCATCATGCTCCCGGGAGCAGGCGCCGGGCTGGAATTTTATCTGCTGCCGGATTTCGGAAAAATGAAAGAAGCAGGCATCCTGGAAGTTGTATCCGCTGCTATGAATCAGTCCTTTTTTACGTTAAGTCTCGGAATCGGCGCTATGGCAATCTTCGGAAGCTACATCGATAAGAAGAGAAGGCTTGCAGGAGAAGCCGTTGCGATCACCGTCCTTGACACGAGCGTTGCGCTGATCTCAGGGCTGATCATCTTTCCGGCAAGTTTCGCCTTTGGGGTGAATCCGGACAGCGGTCCGAATCTGATCTTTATCACTTTGCCGAATATTTTCAACTCCATGGCAGGCGGCAGGCTATGGGGAGCGATTTTCTTCCTCTGTATGTTCTTTGCCTCAGCATCAACGATCATCGCTGTGTTTGAGAACATCATCGCATTTGCCATGGATCTGACAGGATGTTCAAGGCGAAAGGCAGTGGTGATCAACCTTGTGTCGATTATCCTCCTGTCAATGCCGTGTGTGTTTGGATATAACGTGCTGAGCGGGTTCGCTCCTTTTGGAGAAGGAACAGCGATCCTGGACCTGGAGGACTTCATCGTGAGCAACAATCTCCTGCCGCTCGGAAGCCTTGTGTACGTGCTCTTCTGCACGACCCGTTACGGCTGGGGCTGGAAAAACTTCCTCACAGAAGCCAATTCCGGAGAGGGACCCAGATTTCCAAAATGGGTAAGACTATACGTAACATTCATAGTCCCGCTCATCGTCATCTTCCTATTCATCCAAGGCTATTGGAGCAAATTTGCAGGCTAGGCTTAAGCCATGCGCAAGAAGAAAAGAGGGGGATCTCATCGTGCTCGCACGAATGAGGTCCCCCTCTTTTCTTCTTGCATAGGGCGCAGCCCGTGAGCGAGATGAAGCGAAGCGAAATCGAGCTGCATGGCGCAAGCCTGTCATGTTTTTTAGAAAAAATTTTAAAAAAGCTTGACTGTATACCAGTTATATACCGTAATATAACCCCATACTCAGACAGGATACTAAGCAGCATGGCACTACTGAGAAATATCATAGTTTCTCCGTTTAATGCAAGTGAAAGGGAGGTGCAGGCTTGAATACAAAGCAAGTAGAAGAGCTGACAGGGATGTCCCGGCAGAACATCCGCTATTATGAACGGATGGGATTGCTGGAGCCGGCGAGGGAAGACGGAAATGCCTACCGGGATTATTCGGAAGAAGATGTCAGGAGACTGAAACTGATCAAGATGCTAAGGATGCTTGATATGCCTATGAAAGATATAGATGATATAATAAATGAAAAAATTTCTTTGAAAACATCTATAAAGCGGCAGAGAGAGAATTTGCAGACCCATCAGAAACAGCTTCAGGCAGCAATCGAGGTCTGTGCCAGCATAGGCAGGGAAAAGGGAGAAAATCTGGATGTAGACAGCTATCTCAGCCGGATGGAGACCATGGAGCGCAATGGCGGCGCTTTTGCCCGGTTTGTGGACGACTATAAACAGGTGGCTCAGGAGGAAGAAGAACGCAAATTTTCCTTTTATGCAGATTACCCGGTAAACACTCCGGGAATGTTTGAAAAGGCACTCCGGGAATATGCGGCGGAGCGGGGGCTTCGATTTCGTATAACTAAAAAGGGAAAATATCCTGAGTTTATACTTGGAGACCACAGTTATACGGCTGTCAGGCTGCTGGAAAAGAAAAAAGAATACAGGGGGACCACAGCGGTTCGTATTATCTGTGAGAGAAAAGGACAGACTCCGGGCAGCGGAGGATCGAGGATGCCTGCTAAAAGGAGGCGGCTGCTGAGAGGGAGCCATATTCTGACAACGAATATACGAAGGCACAGAAATAGGACGATCCTGAACCTTGTGCTCAGCGTGCTGTCTGTTACAATACTATCCTTTTATCTGGGAAATATTCGAAGTACAGAGAAAATATTAGAAGATGCGCCGAAATCTTTTGACATTACCGGGAAAATCTGGAACATGTGCGGTGAGTCTGACCATGGATTATTTATCTCTCATCAGGTGCTGGAAGATCTGTACGGATCAAAAAGGATCGGAGAGATTGCAGAGAGCGCTGAACTCATGGGAAATCTGTCTGACGATGTGTATCTGTCGGACGGATCATCAGGCGAAGGCAGTGAAGTGCCGGATTCGGTGTCCCTGTTGGGAATCAACAGGATGGAATGTATCCAGGGGATGTCAAAAGAAGATATTACATGGGAGGACGGACAAGAAGAGAGTGGAAAGAATTGGGAAGCATTTTTAAAAAGCAGTTCAGACTGTATCGTGAGTGATGCATTTGCAGAAGAGTCGGGGCTGTCCCTGGGAGATACGGCAGAGTTCAGTCTGGCGCGTTACTCACAGGGACTGGCAGGAGTCATCCTGGAAAGGCAAGCGCTTAAGCCGGAAGTATTTCATATTGCGGGTATTTACAAGGAGGAGACAGGCCGGGAAGGAGGAAATCCGGATATTCTGCTCCCTCTGGATGCAGTGAAGGCAATCTATGAGAAAAATGACATCGTGTATTTTGCATCAGCACTTTCTTTTCGCGTAACAAAGCCTATGGAGCTGAATGAACTGAAAAAGGAGCTTGGGGATGCCGGGCTGAAGGAGATTATATACGGGTCGCCCAGGTCCTACGCAGGGATCGGAGTAAAGCTCACGGATACGGAATTCATTCATTCCATGGAGAGCGCGGACCGCAGCCTGGCGCTGTTGGAGAGTTTCCTGCCTTTTGTATTCCTCATTATAGCGATGGCAGGATACATCATTCCCAGCCTTTTGTTCCAAAACAGGCGGGAAGAATATGCGGTCATGCGTGCACTGGGGACAGGAAAACACTTCTGCAGCCTGCTGTTTTACATTGAGCACATCCTGCCGGCAATGGCAGGGGCGCTGATCGGAGCGGCAGCCGGGATGATCTCGGGAGCTGTGGACCCTGTAAGCGGCGTCATAGTCTGGGGCCTGTACCTGATCTTTTATATGATAGGAGCCGGGGCAGCGATGTGGAGGTTTGGAAGATTCAGTATTGCGGCTGTGTTGTCACACAGAGATTGAGAGGTATATATGGAACGGATCAAAGTAGAATCAGTAAGTTATTCCTATCAGAATAAATATCAGACTGTGGAAGCGGTAAAGGATGTTTCCTGTACATTTGAGTCGGGAAAGCTGTATGTCATTACAGGAGAGTCGGGCAGCGGCAAGAGTACTTTTCTGTCTCTGCTGGCAGGGCTGGACTGTCCGGGCAGCGGGAGCATACTTGTGGACGGAGAGGATATAAGCCGCACGGACAGGGATGCATACCGCAGGGAAAAGGCAGCTGTGATCTACCAGGCATTTCATCTTTTCCCTCTGCTCACCGCTCTGGAAAATGTCATGTATCCTCTGGAAATCCGGGGGATACCGAGAAAAAAAGCGAGGAGGCAGGCGGAAAGATATATGGAGGAAGCCGGAGTCAGCAGAAAATTGTTTGACCAGTACCCTAAGATGATGAGCGGAGGAGAGCAGCAGAGGACTGCCGTGGCACGTGCAATGGCATCCGGAGGGAAGATCGTTCTGGCAGATGAACCTACCGGCGGCCTGGATTCGGAAAATGAAGAAAAGATCGTCGAGCTCCTTTTATCACTTGCCCATGAACGGGATTATGTGGTCATCATGGTCACGCACAACAGACAGATCGCGGAGAGGGCGGATGTAAGGCTGGTCATGAAGGATGGAAGGATGACAATGGAACAGTGAGGTGTTGAGAGTGACATTCTATTACAGTATAAAACAGATGCGCCGGAGTCCATTAAAGAGCCTGCTGTTCTTCCTCCTTATCGGATTGTGCGCGTTCTTCCTCGCCCTTGGGGGAGCGCTGTGGTATATGGGAAGCAGCGGTTTCCAGGACTTTGACGAGCTGTATACCACCATTGGGACAGTTGAGCAGAAATATGAGGGGACAAAAGTCCTTTCAAGGTGGGATCCGGAAACGCAGGATTATGAGTATTACAGCGGCGGATATTATGGAGAATGGCTTAGGGATGATGTCCTGGATTTTGACGGGGCAGACTATGTTATAAAGCCCAGGCAGCGCCCTTATTTCGGGGCATATATTGAAAATCTTTATAATGGAATCGGAAGCGCTGATATGGGAGTCGTGGAAGCCACGCCGCTGGAGACCGGGCCGATTTATCCATCGTTTCCCATGCGTGTGGTCCGTGTGTTAGAGGGAACGATGCAGGAAGGGGAGATCTTTTATCTCTGCGACCATCAGAGCGAGAATCCGGATGTTCTTGAGGCGGGAAAGACTTATGTGATGCAGCTGTCTATGTTTGGAATGACGCACGGCCCTAATGCGCCTGACGGTGGACAGATCCTGGAATACCAGCTTTCTTCGGGGATTGCATCCACTCAGTATACGATCGACATGGAGCCTGTTTATGATCCTATAACGGAAGAGGAGCGCTGGTATGATGAAGTGACAGATGGGTTTTACGAGACTGAGAGAGGAAAGCGCTGGCTCGAACTGAGCAGATACCAGGATTATTCTATGCGTACGATTCCGGTCCAGCCTGCGGATGGGACAAAACTGCTTATGTATTTTTATAACGGAGAAGCGCAGATTACTGAGGGACGTGATATTACGGAAAAAGAATACGCTGACGGCGCAAATGTCTGCCTGATCCCGGAGAAGCTGGCGATGCAGCTCGGGAAGAAGATCGGGGATACACTGACTCTGCCGCTCTATTATGCAGATTATTCCCGGTCGGTGGGAGATGCCTTCATACTGGGAGGGCGCGTCGTCGTCTCGGTGAACATTCTGAATGCGGAAGGAACAGTATATCAGGTATTTAACGAGCAGGAGTATGAGATCGTCGGACT
>CALWFS010000154.1 GCA_944377705.1 uncultured Mediterraneibacter sp.
AGTTCTGCAACAGCATCGGACTTGACTATGTATCCTGCTCACCGTTCCGTGTGCCGATCGCAAGACTGGCAGCAGCTCAGGCAGCGATCGCTCAGAAGAACGCGTAAGCTATTCAGATTAATACAAGATCATTAAGAGCATAAAAAGATCCGGGAAGCTGAGATGCTTCCCGGATCTTTTCTCTTAGGATTTTACCCTCGGGACTCTTCCCCTCAGGACTGAAGCGCGTCATATCCGGTTTCGCCTGTCCGGATCTTCAGCACGCTGCGGATCTCGTAGCTGAAGATTTTCCCGTCACCGATCTCTCCGGTAAATGCGGCTTTCTGTATTGCTTCAATGGTCTTTTTCTCCCATTCTTCCGAGGATACTACGATCTCAAACTTGATCTTCGGATGCATGAAGATCTCCACTTCAGAACCGCGGACCACTTCTTTGAATCCTCTCTGGGCCCCAAAGCCCATGACCTGAGAGACTGTGATGCCGTTGACTTCTATGTCATTTAAGGCGGCTTTTACATCTTCAAATTTTTCTTCTCGTATGATCGCTTCCACTTTTATTATCATAGAATGATTCCCTCCTGTTTCCTTCTATTAAATAGATTGATTGTTCTGCCCGGATTAAGCACATCTGTCAGTCAAGCCCGTTGAAAGACGGGTAAGCGCTCTCGCCGTGCTGGGTGACATCAAGGCCGATCAGTTCTTCCTTCGGCTCTACGCGCAGCCTGGTAAAGATGCGGACGATACCGATACAGATGAGCGTACCGACGACTGCGACAGCGATCGTGACCAGTATGCTGAGGATCTGAGCGGTAAAGAGCCGGGTCTCACCGAATACGAGACCATCCCAGCGCGCCACTGAGTTGATGGAGCTCTGTCCGAAGAGTCCGGTGGCGATCCCGCCCCATACACCGCCGATTCCGTGGCAGCCGAAAGCATCGAGAGCGTCATCGATTTTCAGTTTGTGTTTTACGAGATGCATTGTAAAATAGCAGATCGGGCTGACAAGCGCACCGATAATGAAAGATGACCAGATCGGAACGAATCCGGCTCCCGGTGTGATCGCGACGAGTCCGACGACCAGACCGGTGCAGGCTCCTACAAGAGTCGGTTTTCCGGTCCTGAGTGTGTCGATCAGCATCCAGGAGAGGAGCGCCGCTGCCGCTGAGATTGAAGTCGTCATAAATGCGTGCGCTGCCAGGCCATCTGCCGCGAGAGCGCTCCCGGCGTTGAAGCCGTACCATCCAAACCACAGAAGAGCCGCGCCCAGAGCAACAAAAGGAATATTGTGGATGCGGTAAGACGTCTGTTCATAACCCTTTCTGCGTCCGAGATAAATGGCAAGCACAAGGGCGCTTACACCGGAGCTGATATGTACCACATTTCCTCCCGCGAAGTCCACAGAGCCGATGGATGCGAGAAAGCCTCCTTCGCCCCAGACCATATGTGCCATGGGATAATAGACGATGACCGACCACAGTGCGATGAATGCGAACAGTGCCTTGAATTTCATTCTGCCTACTACTGCGCCTGTGATGAGCGCTGGTGTAATCATAGCGAACATCATCTGGAATGCCGCAAATATAAGATGTGGGATCGTGTCCGAGTAGGGTCCGGCTTCCCAGCCCACGCCGTTTAATGCCGCCCATCGGAAATCTCCGATGATCCCGCCATGGTTCCCTCCAAAAGCAAGAGAGTAGCCGATGAGTGTCCACATGATAACGGACAGTCCCATGATAGAGACACATGCCATCATTGTGTTACAGACATTTTTCCTCCGTACCAGCCCGCCGTAGAAAAAAGCAAGTCCCGGCGTCATGATAAATACAAGAGCAGTACAGATCATCATAAATCCAGTGTTTCCTGTGTCCATAAAAATACCTCCCGTTCCCGTTGGAATATTGAAATAGAAAAAGACGTCTGATCCGGATCGGGAGGTTATCCCGTCTCCATTGTCAGACGTCTTTGTCATGCCGTAAGAATAGCAGAAGAAAAAATGAATGTCAAGAAGAAATTGTCGCTTAATTTTCAGATGCAGGAGGTGTGTGTGATGGGATTCCATCGATCAATTCTTCATAAGTCACCCCGAAAACCTCACAGAGAGCCTTTAGTTCTATGTCTGTCACATACCTTTTGTTTGTTTCGATCCGGGTGATGACATTTTTGTCCATGTCATAGCCTGCAAGCTGAAGTTTATAGGCCAGTATACGCTGTGAAATGTGGTGAGTCTTTCTGAGATCAATCAGGTTTTTCGCGATCAGATTTTTCTGTCCGGTTGATGTCTTTGGTTTTGGCATAATCCTGTTCCTCGTCTTTCTTAAATGTATCATTTTTTGCACCATTTTTATTGATTTTATAACCACAGGATTTTATAATCGGTTATAAAAGTGATACAAAATGGAGCGGCGCTATGAAAATTCAAAAAAATGTTGACAAAATGCATATAAATAAAGGCGATGAGGAAAGAAAACAACGTAAAAAAAGGCAAAAGACAGCAGGAATCATACTGGCAGCGATCTTTTTTCTGCTGTGGGGCGCAAACAAGTGGTACGGGAGATGGGAAGAGAATCATTCCGGTATCCCGGATGCAGTGAGCAGCCGTATAGAAAACAGAGAATGTTTTCTGGATGTTATTGCAAATACAGACAAAATTGAAAATACACAGGACTTTGCCCGGACAGTGATACGGATGTGCAGGGAAAATTCTTTTCGTTCGATCCATCTGTCCACAGATCTGTACGGCTATCCGGAACGGCTGGAGATCAATGTCTATCTCCATAGGGAGGATGTCAACAGGGTGGAGCCTGTACAGCGAATCCGGTATGAACCGCCGGAGAGCGCGATGAAAGGAGATAGTGAGACAGAATATAATATAAAGGACCACGCGGAAAAATATAAGCTTTATGTGGATGGGAATGAAATTCCATGCTATTATTAATGATAAGCCGAAGAGCTGTGAATGCATGAGAACAAAGGATTATCCGGACACAGGAGCATGTTTGTATGGAAAGAACTCACGACAATATGAAGTACGATCTTGCGGATGCGCTGAAACGGTGCATGAAGCGGGCGCCTCTGGAGAAGATCACGGTGGGGGAGATCGCTGGGGAATGTGGTACGGCGCGGCAGACATTTTACCGCCATTTTAAAGACAAATACGACCTTGTTAACTGGTATTTTGACAAGATCCTCCAGGAGTCTTTTGAGCACATGGGTGAGGGACGCACGGTTTTTGAGGGGCTGGTCAACAAGTTTCACTATATTGAAGAGGAGCGTCTGTTTTTTAAAGCCGCATTTAAAAATGATGCCCAGAATAATCTGAGAGAACATGATTTCCATCTCATTTTGGCGTTTTACACCGAAAGGATCGAGGGAAAGACCGGGAAGAAGATGCCGGATCATATGCGTTTCCTTTTGGAAATGTACTGCCAGGGCTCTATCTATATGACAGTACAATGGGTTCTGGGTAAGATTAAAGGAAGCCCGGAGGAGATGGCAGAGTCTTTGGTGGACGCGATGCCTGCCGGGCTGGGAGAGATATTCAGGAAACTGGAATTATTGTGAAAAAGAAATTTGTGGTTTTCAGGAAAGGGCGATGAAAGGGCTGGTCTGTCCGGAATGTGACAGATCAGTCTTTTTGTAACTTTTCATTTGTTTATAAGATTGTTAAAATATAGACAGAAAGAAAGGAGATCGATACCAATGGCAAACAGAATCATGCTTAATGAGACATCTTATCACGGCGCCGGAGCGATCCGGGAGATTGCGGCTGAGGCAAAAGCCAGAGCATACAAAAAGGCATTCGTGTGCTCAGATCCGGACCTGATCAAGTTTGGGGTGACAAAGAAAGTTACTGATGTACTTGACAATGAAAAACTTGCTTATGAAATTTATTCTGATATCAAAGCAAACCCGACGATTGAAAATGTGCAGCACGGAGTACAGGCGTTCAAAGACGCGCAGGCAGACTACATCATTGCTATCGGCGGCGGCTCATCCATGGACACGGCAAAAGCGATCGGTATTATCGTTGCAAATCCGGAGTTCGAGGACGTAAGGAGCCTTGAAGGCACAGCGCCGACAAAGAACCCATGCGTACCAATCATCGCAGTATCAACTACAGCGGGAACAGCGGCTGAGGTGACTATTAACTATGTAATCACAGATGTGGAGAGAAAGAGAAAATTTGTATGTGTGGATCCTCATGACATGCCGGTGATTGCTATCGTGGATCCGGATATGATGGCTTCCATGCCGAAAGGTCTGACTGCTTCTACCGGAATGGATGCCCTGACCCATGCAATCGAGGGATATACCACAAAAGCTGCATGGGAGATGACGGACATGTTTCATCTGAAAGCAATCGAGATCATTTCCAAGTCTCTGAGAGGCGCTGTCGCAAACGAAAAAGAGGGAAGAGACGGAATGGCGCTCGGACAGTATATCGCGGGAATGGGCTTCTCAAATGTAGGTCTGGGCATCGCTCACTCTATGGCTCATACATTGGGCGCGGTATATGACACTCCCCATGGAGCTGCATGCGCTATGATGCTCCCCATCGTTATGGAATATAACGCGGACTGCACGGGTGAGAAATACCGTGAGATCGCAAGAGCGATGGGCGTCAAAGGCGTGGATGGAATGAGTGTGGAAGAATACAGGAAAGCGGCTGTGGACGCGGTACGCCAGCTTTCCATCGATGTAGGAATCCCTGCCAAGCTGGAGGCGATCAAGGAGGAGGACCTTCAGTTCCTTGCCGAATCCGCTCATGCGGACGCGTGTGCTCCCGGCAATCCAAAGGATGCCAGTGTAGAAGATTTAAAAAAGCTGTTCCGAAAGATCATGTAAAAATATGTGTGGACCTGCCCGGAGGAAGGCGCGGAAGCGCCGGATCCGAAGCAGGTCTTTTTTTGACCTCGGTACTGGACGTAATGCCCCGGAAGAGGTAAAATCATAGTATGAACTGGCAGCGCCAGAGAAGAAACATCTATAAAAGCGAGGGAGGATATTATGGGAAATATTTGGCATGATATCAGTGAGGAGAGGATTTTTCCCACAGATTTTATTTCTGTGATCGAGATCTCTAAAGGGAGCAAGAAAAAATATGAGCTTGATAAAGAGACAGGATATATTATTTTAGACCGGGTGCTCTATACGTCCACCCACTATCCCATGAATTATGGTTTTATTCCGCGTACACTCGGGGATGACGGTGACCCTCTTGATGTGCTCGTCATGTGTTCGGAACCGCTGGAACCGCTTACGCTTGTGCGCTGTTATCCTATCGGTGTGATGAAGATGACAGACGGTCGGTGTCGCCGCTCACGAAGAGCGTC
>CALWFS010000155.1 GCA_944377705.1 uncultured Mediterraneibacter sp.
CGCACGAAATCGTGCGACTGATTCAGAGCATCTTATTTTAGATATTTGACCTGTCTACTTGACAGGGGGCATATCACCGTGCAGGAAGCGCCTTTTTGATATACCAGGGGTATATCTGTTATGGAGCAGTAATATAATGTTGCAGGAGGACTGGGCATATGGACTGGCAGAATAAGAGGATCAAATTATATATAGAAGCGGGACTTGCTTTGCTGCTTGTTCTGACCCTGGCGCTGGCTGGCGCTTCAGGGATCCTTCCTGCATCCGCAGACGACAGCGGCAGAGTGGAAGGACAGACAAAAGCAGCCTCCGGTCAGACAGAGCAGGACAGCAGCCAGGCAGAGCACAGGAATGACCGGACAGCAGAGGAAACGATCGCGGACGGGCAGTATCCAATTATGGGGGAAAGCCCGGTCACAGTTCAGGAGATGGTGGACTACTTTAATTCCTCGGGAAAAGAATATCCCGCAGAGCAGCTCTCAAAGGGAGGCGCAGACTCTATTGAGACATTCTGTCAGATGTATTATGATGAGGCATCGGTGGAAGGAGTGCGGCCGGAGGTGGCCTTTGCGCAGACAATGAAAGAGACAGGGTTTCTCCAGTATGGCGGAGACGCAAGCATCGAGCAGTTTAATTTCGCAGGGCTGGGAACGACAGGCGGGGGCGTGCCGGGAAATTCATACCCGGACGTGCGGACAGGGATCCGCGCCCAGATCCAGCATCTGAAAGCATACGCCACGTCTGATCCACTGACACAGGAATGTGTGGACGACCGGTATGAATATGTGAAAAAGGGTGCTGCGCCCTATGTGGAATGGCTGGGACAGCAGGAGAACCCGGAGGGGCTTGGATGGGCAACAGGGGATAATTACGGATATGACATTGTGAACATGATAAAGAATATGATGTGAGGGTGTTTTCCGCCGCTCCGGGGAGCTATGAGGAAAGCAGGAAAAGCCGCGCTTTCTTAAGATTCTCTAAATATCTTGACAAATCATTGTCTTGCGGATATAGTAATTGATAGTTAATTTCCAGTTAACAACTTTGTAAAACTTTGGGAGAGAGCAGAGGATGTATTTTAAGTCTGAAGCTCTGTTCCAGGCAGAAAGTGAAAGGTGTAGAGGAAGAGGAGTACATCACTGCTTCCGGCAGAGAGGGCTGTCCGGAGCTGGACGCTTTATAAAGACAGGGCGTCAGCACGGCTGAAAGGCGGCCTCGGCACAGGGTGATGGAAGGTAGCTTTTGAACCGGACAGCTGAAGAGCGTTTCCCCGTGAACAGGATAAGCAGGACGCAGGTAGGTTATCCCGGATTGGTCCACGTTACAGGACTTAAGAGATATATTTCATGGGTTCCGGCTGATACATGGGTCTGCCGGGAAAGAAATATATGAAATAAGGTGGTACCGCGGAATCTTCGCCCTTTACATTATGTAAAGGGCGTTTTTTTATGCAAGTGTGAAAATTCCGTGAACACAGGCAGGCGTTTTATCGTCTGGCAGAGATTTGTATAGGGACAGACTGAATTGATAAAAATTATGAGGGAGAGCAAGGAGAGGAAGGAATATGGGAAAAGAACTGGCAAAGACATATGATCCGAAAGCGATCGAAGAAAAACTGTATGAAAAATGGTGTGAGAACAAATATTTTCATGCCGAGGTGGACAGGAGCAGGAAACCCTTTACAACGGTGATGCCTCCTCCGAATATTACAGGAAAGCTGCATATGGGTCATGCCCTGGACAATACGCTGCAGGATATCCTGATCCGCTATAAGAGGATGGAAGGATACAATGCCCTGTGGATCCCGGGGACGGACCACGCTGCGATCTCCACAGAGGTAAAGGTGACCAACCAGCTCAAAGAAGAAGGGATTGACAAGAAGGAGTTAGGACGTGAAGGATTCCTGAAAAGGACGTGGCAGTGGAAGGAAGAGTACGCGGGCACTATCGAGAATCAGCTTAAGAAGCTTGGGATCTCCTGCGACTGGGACAGAGAGCGCTTTACTATGGACGAAGGCTGTTCCAAAGCTGTGGAGGAAGTGTTTATCAACTTATATAAGAAAGGGTACATTTACAAGGGATCCAGGATTATCAACTGGTGTCCCAAGTGCAAGACGTCTCTTTCGGACGCGGAAGTAGAGCACGAGGAGCAGGAAGGACACTTCTGGCATATCAAATATCCGATCGTGGGGACAGATCGTTTCCTTGAGATCGCGACAACGCGTCCGGAGACCATGCTCGGGGATACTGCCATTGCGGTGCACCCGGATGATGAGAGATATCAGGACATTATTGGGAAAAACGTGATCCTTCCGCTTGTGGGACGGGAGATTCCGATCGTGGCGGACTATTATGTGGACAAAGAGTTCGGTACAGGTGCAGTGAAGATTACTCCGGCGCATGACCCGAATGACTTCGAAGTTGGGAAGCGTCATAACCTTCCGGAGATCAACATTATGAACGATGACGCCACCATCAATGAGAATGGCGGGAAATATGCAGGCATGGACCGCTATGAGGCGAGAAAGGCGATCGTGCAGGAACTGGACGAGCAGGGATATCTTGTAAAAGTCGTTCCACACACGCATGCCGTGGGAACTCATGACCGCTGCGGCACGACTGTGGAGCCGCTGATCAAACAGCAGTGGTTTGTTAAAATGGAGGGGCTGGCAAAACCTGCCATCAATGCGCTTAAGACCGGGGAACTGAAATTTGTTCCGGAGCGTTTTGACAAGATTTATCTGCACTGGCTGGAAAATATCAAGGACTGGTGTATTTCCAGGCAGATCTGGTGGGGACACCGCATCCCGGCATATTACTGTGACGAGTGCGGCGAGTTTGTCGTTGACAGGCATGCGCCGGAGAAATGCCCGCACTGCGGCTGCACACACTTTACACAGGATGAGGATACACTGGACACCTGGTTCTCTTCCGCGTTGTGGCCGTTCTCTACGCTTGGCTGGCCGGAGAAGACAGAGGATCTGGACTATTTCTATCCGACAGACGTGCTTGTGACAGGATATGACATTATTTTCTTCTGGGTGATCCGAATGGTATTCTCCGGATATGAGCATACCGGGAAATCCCCGTTCCATACAGTCCTTATCCATGGACTGGTGAGAGACTCTTTGGGCAGGAAGATGAGCAAGTCTTTGGGAAACGGCATTGATCCGCTGGAGATCATTGACAAGTACGGTGCAGATGCCCTGAGGCTTACCCTTGTTACGGGAAATGCACCGGGAAATGACATGCGTTTCTACAACGAGCGTGTGGAGGCCAGCCGTAATTTTGCAAACAAGGTATGGAACGCGTCGCGCTTTATCCTTATGAATATGAAGGAAAATGTGGTGGAGAGGCCTGACAGCGCGCTGCTGACACCGGCGGACCGCTGGATTTTGTCACGGGTCAATACCCTTGCAAAAGACGTTACGGAAAATATGGACAAGTTTGAGCTGGGCATTGCCGTGCAGAAAGTTTATGACTTCATCTGGGATGAGTTCTGCGACTGGTATGTTGAGCTTGCAAAATACAGGATCTATCACGCAGAGGAGGACCAGGCATCGGCAGACTGTGTTCTCTGGGTATTGAAAACCGTACTGGGACAGGCTCTGAAGCTTCTGCATCCGTTTATGCCGTTTATCACAGAGGAGATTTACAGCGCTCTTGTGCCGGAGGAAGAATCTCTGATGATGTCCCGCTGGCCGGAATACAAAGCCGAGTGGTGCTTCCCGTCAGATGAGAATGTAATGGAACACGTGAAGGCTGTTGTAAAGGGAATCCGCAACATCCGTTCAGAGATGGATGTGCCGAACAGCCGTAAGACAAAAGTATATATTGTCTGTGAAGATGAGGCTCTCAGCGAAGGTATGGAGGCGGTAAAGGTGTCGGCCCAGCCGCTGATGATGGCAGGGGAAGTCCTGATCCAGAAGACGAAAGACGGCGTGGCGGACAATGCGGTCTCCGTGGTTGTGCCGGACGCGGCAGCCTATCTGCCGCTTGAAGACCTCGTGGACTTTGAGCAGGAGATGGAGAGACTGAAAAAAGAGGAAGAGAGACTGAACAAGGAGATCAAAAGAGCCCAGGGCATGCTGGCAAATGAAAAGTTTGTGAGCAAGGCGCCTGAGGCAAAGGTTCAGGAGGAGAGGGAAAAGCTCGAGAAATATACTCAGATGCTTGCTCAGGTGAAAGAGCGTATGGAAGGGCTCGGCAGATAAAAAGCATGGGAAGCATGCAGCAGAGTATGGGGAAAACCGGTCTGTGAACGGCAGGCCGGTTCCACTGTATGTATCAAGAAAGGAAAGAAGCCGCACATGAAACGGATCCACATAAAAAAGCCGGATATCAAAGGCTTTTTTAAAAAGCTTAAAAATCTGAAGAAAGAAGATATCAAACAACATTTTAAGGAGAGGAAGGAGCGCAGGCAGCGCATCCTGGAACAGCGCCGCAACAGCAGGTTTGCGAAGAAGATGCAGCCTGTTTACAAGTGGATGAACCGGCTGTCTCTGCCGCTGCAGTTCCTTCTTGCCTGTGTGGTCAATTTTCTGATCGAGATGATATCCAGGCTTTCATTTTTTGAAGCATGGGATTACCTGGCGGGGACTCCCCTTGTATTTCTATACAATGCATTTATGATATTTGCAACGTTTTCTATTGTATATCTGGTGCGGCGAAGAGTGTTTGTCAGGATCCTGATCAGTGTATTCTGGATCTTCCTGGGGATCTGCAACGGGTATCTCCTGACAAAGAGAGTGACCCCGTTCAATGCGCAGGACTTAAAAGTGCTCTCGGACGCTCTGGAGCTTACAGGAAACTATTTTAACACTTTTGAACTTGTCATGATCATCATCGGAGTGGTTGCCCTGGTATTTTGGGTCGTTTCCATGTGGAGAAGAGGCGGTCAGTTCCAGGGGAAAATGCACAGGGTGATTGCCCTGGGCGGCGTGGCAGTCTCCTTTGGGGCCTGCCTGGTACTGACAAATGCAGCGATTGACAAGCGTGTGATATCTAATTACTTCGGGAATATTGCATTCGCATATGAAGATTACGGATTCCCGTACTGCTTTTCCGCAAGTCTGTTTAATACCGGAATCAACAAGCCGTCGGGATACAGTGAGCAGACAATGGATGAGATCAGTAATAACGGGGCTCTGACGAAGAACGAGACCGGGCGTTCGGCTGAGGAACTGCCGAATATCATGTTTGTGCAGCTGGAGTCATTCTTTGACCCCACGGAAGTAGAGTGGCTGCGATTTTCTGAGGATCCAATCCCGAACCTGAGAAAGCTGTTCAGCGAGTATTCCTCTGGGTATTTTAAGGTGCCGTCTGTGGGT
>CALWFS010000156.1 GCA_944377705.1 uncultured Mediterraneibacter sp.
TCTTTCCAGTAGCCTTTGAACTTGTATGCATACAGATTGCCGCCGTCATTTAACAGGGCGGGGATGATATCCTTACCAAAATCATGATTGGAATTCGGATCCTTCATATCTGCAAGGAGCATTTTGCGGAGCAGCTTCCAGTTAAAGATGTAGATACCCATGGAGGCAAGATTGCTCTTCGGATGCTCCGGTTTTTCTTCGAATTCAACGATGCGTCCGGTCTCGTTTGTATTCATGATACCGAAACGGCTTGCTTCTTTCATCGGAACTTCGATAACAGCGATCGTCGCGTCTGCCTTGCATTCCTTGTGATACGCGAGCATTTTGGCATAATTCATTTTATAGATATGGTCGCCGGAGAGGATCAGAAGATATTCCGGTGAATATGTATCGATAAAATCGATATTCTGCGAGATCGCATCAGCTGTGCCTCTGTATACATCCAGATTGGCGTCAGATTTCTCGCGCGGCGGAAGCACATAGACTCCGCTGTCCTTTGCATCCAGACCCCAGCGGCGTCCGGCTGCGACATAGCTGTTGAGGAGAATGGATTCATATTGTGTAAGAACGCCTACAACATCGATTCCGCTGTTGGCACAGTTACTAAGGGGAAAATCGATGATGCGGTATTTCCCACCATATGAAACAGCCGGTTTTGCCACTTTTTTTGTCAGGTCATGGAGACGAGACCCGCGGCCGCCGGCTAAAATCATGGCTAACATGTTGTTTTGCTTCATAATAAGCCCTCTCTTTCATTACTTTGTACGCCTTATTATACCTTCTTTTTTGTTACAATTCTATACTTGTAACGGAAAAAGTACAAGATTTTCGGTAAAACGGCATAAAAAATCAAGGTCAGATGTGAAAAATGCGCATGGATAGGATGGGATAAGCGGTAAACGGAGGCAGAGTGATAAAAATCGCAGGAAATTGGATTTGTGTGTTGACAATAAAAATGTATTTGCATATACTGACTGTTAGTTACCGAACAAATAGGTGAGGCGGGAGGATACTTCCGTGTTTGAAAGGATGTGGAGTACAATGTGCGGCAGTGAAAAAAGGGAGATCTGCGATGGCGGCCACGATGTCGGGCGGCTGATCAATACTATTTCCCATCAGCTGAAACGCCGGATGTGTATCCAGGAGGAAGAGGACAGCCTGACCACGAACATGCAGCGGCTTGTGCTGCATTATATCCTGTTTGAATCTCTGAAGAGGGACATTTATCAGAAGGATGTGGAGAAGGAGTTTCAGATCCGCCGGTCCACTGCCACAGGGACGCTTCAGATTCTGGAGAAGAACGGTTTTATTAACCGCGAGCAGGTAGAGTGGGATGCCCGGCTGAAGAAACTGACGCCAACGGATAAAGCCAAGGGGGTGCGCAGGCATATCCTGGACAATATACGCTATATCGAGGAACTTTTGGCTAGGAACATCCCGGAGGAGAAACTTGAAGTCTGCCGGGAAGTGCTGAGTCAGATGTCAGAGAATTTGTCGGTAGACGAAAAAAGAAGAGAGGAGATATTAGACCATGAATAAGAAATTACTGCATTCTGTCAGGGAATACAAACGGGAATCCTTCCTGACTCCAGTGCTGGTCTGTCTGGAGGTTCTGATGGAAGTCCTTATCCCGCTGCTGATGGCGAAGATCATCGACGTCGGGATCATGGAAGGGAATATGGCTTACATTATTAAGATGGGTCTTCTGCTCATCGTCATGGCAATGCTTGCTCTGGCGTTTGGCGCCAAGGCAGGACAGCTCGGAGCGATCGCTTCCTCAGGATATGCGAAGAACCTGCGCCATGATATCTTTTATCGGATACAGGATTTTTCATTTGGAAACATTGACCATTTTTCAACGTCCAGCCTTGTGACCAGGATGACCACGGATATTACGAACGTACAGATGGCATACATGTTCACGATCCGTCTGCTGGCAAGGGCGCCGATTATGATCGTACTTTCCCTTATCATGACGATGACCATCAATATGCCGATCGCGATCGTTATGCTGATCGTAGCGCCGGTCCTCGGCATCGCGCTGATTTTTATCGCAAAGAAGGCGCATCCGCATTTCATCAAGGTGTTTGACGAGTACGATGTGCTGAACAATACGGTTCAGGAAAATGTAAATGCGGCAAGAGTGGTTAAGGCATATGTCCGCGGGGACCACGAAGTAGAGAAATTCGGCAAGGTGTCTACTATCGTATTTAAGCTTTTTACAAAGGCAGAGAAGATCGTGGCATGGAATTCCCCGATCATGCAGTTTGCTGTATACACAGTAGTCATTGTTATGGTGCTGATCGGAGGAGAGAGTATTATCAGCGGAACAATGCAGACCGGAGAACTGACCAGCGTGATCGTGTATGCGCTTCAGATCCTGATGTCCCTGATGATGGTGACATTTGTGTTTACGATGATCATGATCGCTGAGGCTTCCACAGACCGTATCACCGAGGTGCTGGAAGAGGTGCCGGAGATGCAGGATAAGGCTGACGCGGTCAAGGAAGTTGCAAACGGAGATATTGATTTTGAACATGTAAACTTCAGCTATGCCGGAGAAGGTGGAAACCTGTCTCTGAAGGATGTGGACCTCCATATAAAGAGCGGTCAGATCGTGGGCATCATCGGCGGCACCGGAAGCGCCAAATCTACTCTCGTACAGCTGATCCCGAGACTGTACGACGTGACAGGAGGCTGTGTGAAGGTAGGCGGCGTAGACGTGCGCGACTACAATCTGGAAGCTCTGCGTGACCAGGTATCCATGGTGCTTCAGAAAAATGTGCTCTTTACGGGAAGTATTTATGAAAATGTCCGCTGGGGAGATGAAAATGCCAGCGATGAAGAAGTGCAGAGAGTTTGTAAACTGGCTCAGGCAGACGGTTTTATCCAGGAGTTCCCGGCCAAGTACGACACGATGATCGTAGAAGGCGGCAATAACGTGTCCGGCGGGCAGAAGCAGAGACTCTGTATCGCGAGAGCGCTGCTTAAGAAACCGAAGATCCTGATCCTTGACGACTCTACCAGCGCGGTGGATACAAGGACAGACGCGCTGATCCGTCAGGCATTCCGCGAAGAGATTCCGGACACGACCAAGATCATCATCGCACAGAGAATTTCATCTGTGGAAGATGCGGATCTGATCATTGTTATGGACAACGGTGAGATCAACGGCATCGGTACATCAGAAGAACTTCTGAAGACCAATGCCATCTATCGGGAAGTATATGAATCACAGGTGAAAGGAGGCGCTGACGATGAGTGATCAGATTAAACAGAGACCGGGCGGAGGTCCGGCGGTCACAAAGGGGACCCTCAAGACAGCAAAGCGTCTGCTGAGTTATGTGACCAGTACTTATAAGGTACAGTTCGTGGTGGTGCTGCTCTGTATCCTGATGAGCTCCATCGCTTCGATCTCAGTATCACTGTCACTGAAATTCCTTCTGGATGACTTCATCATCCCGCTGATCGGGCAGACGGACCCGGACTACACTGAGCTTTACACAGCGCTGGCTGTGCTGGGGACGATCTTCCTCCTGGGAGTGATCGCTACCTTTGTGTACAGCCGGATGATGGTCGTGATCGGACAGGGCGTGTTAAAACGTGTCCGAGACGAGATGTTTGAGCATATGCAGACACTGCCGATCCGTTATTTTGACCAGAATACAAACGGCTCTATCATGAGTCTTTACACCAATGATACAGATACCCTGCGTCAGATGATCAACCAGTCCATACCGCAGGTTCTGATGTCCGTATTTACTGTTGTGGTAACTTTCATCTCCATGCTGGTGCTCAGCCCGCTGCTGACAGTGCTTGCTGTATTGATGATCTTTGTGATGACATTTGTTTCAAAGGTAGTCGCGGGAAACAGTGGAAAGTATTTCATCCGTCAGCAGCTTGACCTTGCTGATATCACAGGATTTGTGGAAGAGCGGATGAACGGACAGCGTGTTGTAAAAGTATTTAACCACGAGAAGATCTCGGAGAGAGAGTTTGACGAACTCAATGAACGCTTGTTTACAAGCGCTTCCAGAGCGCATACATTTGCAAGTATGATGGGACCGATCATCGGTAATCTCGGAAACCTGCAGTTTGTGCTCACAGCAGTGTTCGGCGGGTTTCTTTCCGTAATGGGAATAGGGAACATCACGCTGGGAGTTATGGCTTCTTATCTGCAGTTTACAAAGAGCTTTACACAGCCGTTCATGCAGATCGCCCAGCAGTTCAACTCCATTATCATGGCTCTTGCGGGAGCAGAGCGTATCTTCAATATGATGGATGAGGAATCGGAGGTTGACGACGGGTATGTTACTCTTGTCAATGCGAAGAAAGATGAGAACGGCAATATCGCAGAGTGCAAAGAGCGCACCGGAATGTGGGCGTGGAAACATCCGCACAAGGCAGACGGAACGATCACTTACACAGAGCTCAAGGGTGATGTGCGGTTCTATGACATGACGTTCGGGTACACGCCGGATCATATGGTACTCCATGATCTGACGCTGTATGCAAAGCCGGGACAGAAGCTTGCCTTCGTCGGATCGACCGGTGCAGGAAAAACAACGATTACCAACCTGATCAACCGCTTCTACGATGTGGCAGACGGTAAGATCCGTTACGATGACATCAATATCAACAAGATTAAAAAAGCCGACCTGAGACATTCGCTCGGCATCGTGCTCCAGGATACACATCTGTTCACAGGCACGATCAAGGAAAATATCCGTTACGGAAAACTGGACGCAACGGATGAAGAGGTGTATAAGGCAGCAAAACTCGCCCATGCGGACGGATTTATCAAAATGCTGCCAAACGGTTATGACACCCACTTAAGCGGCGATGGGGAAGAACTTTCCCAGGGACAGAGACAGCTCCTTGCGATTGCCAGGGCTGCCATCGCTGATCCGCCGGTGCTGATCCTGGATGAGGCGACATCCTCCATCGATACCAGGACAGAGCAGATTGTACAGCAGGGTATGGATAACCTGATGAAAGGGCGTACCGTATTTGTTATCGCCCACAGATTGTCCACTATCCGCAACAGCGATGCGATCATGGTCCTTGAACACGGACGCATCATTGAGCGAGGAACCCATGAAGACCTCCTCAAACTCAAAGGAACGTATTATCAGTTATATACTGGAAAGTTAGAGCTTTCGTGATGGTAATGAGCCGTGCGTAAAAATAGAAACAGAACCCCGGAAGAGTGCTTGCATTCTTCCGGGGTTCTGTTTCTATTTTTACATAGGGCGAAAGCCCGCGACTGAGATGGAGCGAAGCGGAATCGAAGTTGCGCACGGCGGCCCCATTGCAGGCGAAAGCCCG
>CALWFS010000157.1 GCA_944377705.1 uncultured Mediterraneibacter sp.
CATGTCATGACCTGATCCAGAAGCTGGTGAAGGAGACAGACGACCTGATCGGAGGAAAAGGATTCTATGAGTAAGATTGCATTTATGTTCCCCGGACAGGGAGCGCAGAAAGCCGGAATGGGCAAGGATTTTTATGAACAGAGTGAAACAGCAAGGAAAGTCATCGATAAGGCGGCTGAGCTGCTGGATATAGATATGAAAGCATTATGCTTTGAAGAAAATGACAAACTGGACCAGACAGAATACACACAGGCAGCGCTTGTGACGGTGTGTCTGGCAATGGAACATGTGCTGAGAGAGCGCGGGCTGAAGGCTGACGTGACAGCGGGATTAAGTCTGGGAGAGTACTGTGCCATCGCATCTGCCGGCGGAATGACCACAGAAGACGCGATCACCACAGTGAGAAAGCGCGGCATCCTCATGCAGAACGCAGTGCCGGGAGGCAAAGGCTCCATGGCGGCAGTGCTGGGGATGACAGGAGAGGCGATCGAGAAGGTTGTCGATGAGATCGACGGCGTGACCATCGCCAACTATAACTGCCCCGGACAGATCGTGATCACCGGCTGGAAGGAGAGTGTGGAAAAAGCTTCAGAGGCTCTCAAAGAGGCAGGCGCAAAGCGCGTGATGCCTCTGAACGTGAGCGGACCATTCCATTCTCCCATGCTGAAGGAAGCAGGCGAGGAGCTGGGAAGAGTTCTTGAGAATGTGGAACTTTCGCCCCTGGAGATCCCATATGTGACAAATGTGACGGCAGAGTATGTGAGAGATGTCAGCGGGACAAAGAAGCTTCTCGCGGAGCAGGTGGCGTCTTCCGTGCGCTGGCAGCAGAGCGTGGAGAACATGATCGCAGACGGCGTGGACACGTTCGTGGAGATCGGACCGGGAAGGACACTGGCAGGCTTCATGAGAAAGATCAGCCGTGATGTGAAGGTTTACAATGTCGGCACATGGGAAGATGTAGATAAGGTGGTAAGTGAATTATGTTAAGTGGAAAAGTTGCAGTAGTCACAGGCGCTTCACGCGGGATCGGGAGAGCTGTGGCGGTCAAGCTGGCGTCAGAAGGCGCTGCGGTGGTCATCAACTATAACGGATCTAAGGATCGCGCGGAGGAAGTGAAAAAGGAGATCGAGGAAGCGGGCGGCAAGGCAGAGATCCGTCAGTGCAATGTCTCTGATTACGCTGCGTGTGAGGAAATGTTTAAAGAGATCATCGCTGAATTAGGAAGCGTGGATATCCTCGTAAATAATGCGGGAATCACAAGGGATGGTCTTCTGATGAAGATGTCTGAGGAAGACTATGATGCAGTGCTGGATACGAACCTGAAGGGAACGTTTAACTGCATCCGTTTTGTGGCAAGGCAGATGATCAAACAGAGAGGCGGACGTATCATCAATATGGCATCTGTCTCAGGTGTCCTCGGAAATGCAGGCCAGGCAAACTACTCGGCGTCGAAAGCTGGGGTGATCGGGCTGACAAAGTCCGCGGCAAGAGAGCTTGCGAGCAGGGGGATCACAGTCAATGCGGTGGCGCCGGGATTTATCAATACTGAGATGACAGAAGTATTGCCCGATAAAGTAAAGGAAGGCGCTGTGGCGCAGATCCCGCTGGGGAAATTCGGAGAGACAGAAGATATCGCAAATGCAGTGGCATTCCTGGCGTCAGACGAGGCCCGGTATATAACGGGACAGGTGCTTAATGTAGACGGCGGAATGGCAATGTAAGATTGATAGGGCTTTTTGGGAGATTTCCGCCGGGACGGTCTGTGTTGTCCCTGCGGACGCGCTCTCGCTCGGGCCGTAACGCAGCGGTACTAAGGCTGCAAAGGACGCAGCCTAAGTGCCGGCGTTCCTCTACGGTCCTTAGTGACAACGCAGACCGTCCCGGCTCTGCGGTCCCAAAAAGGAACTCGATCTTACTAAAGAGCGGGGGCTGGGAAGGCTGCTTTGCTCCCTCCCCAACATTGGTGAGTGAAATAAAAGGGATTCCTCTACATTATTAAAACGGGGAAGACTGGGAGAAAGTTTGGATTTGAATGGATGGGACGGACGGTTTGGCGTCTGTTTCGGAAAGGATAAGGGTTTAAGATGAAGAGAAGAGTTGTTGTAACTGGTCTGGGGGCTGTGACGCCGATCGGGAATACGGTGGATGAGTTCTGGGCCGGGATTAAGGAAGGCAAGGTCGGCATCGGACCGATCACGAAGTTCGATGCGTCTGAGTTCAAGGTACAGATTGCGGCTGAGGTGAGGGATTTTGTGGCGAAGGAGCGCATGGACTTTAAGGCGGCGAAGAGGATGGAGCCGTTTTCACAGTATGCGGTCGCTGCGGCAAAGGAGGCTTTTGAGGACGCCGGACTTGATATGGAAAAGGAGGATCCGTACCGCGTGGGCGTGATCGTTGGCTCCGGCATCGGAAGCCTGCAGTGTGTGGAGACGAACTACGAGAAGATCCTGACAAAGGGACCGAGCAAGGTGAATCCGCTGATGGTTCCGCTTATGATCTCCAATATGGCGGCAGGAAATATATCTATCCAGCTTGGTCTGAAAGGAAAATGTACGAATGTAGTGACGGCTTGTGCTTCCGGTACGCACTGCATCGGCGATGCGTTCCGCGCGATCCAGTACGGTGACGCGGACGTGATAGTAGCGGGAGGTACAGAGGCATCTGTATGCCCCACCGGTATCGCAGGCTTTACTGCGCTGACCGCGCTGTCTACGACAAATGACCCGGAACATGCATCCCGTCCGTTTGACAAGGACAGAGATGGTTTTGTCCTCGGTGAGGGATCAGGAATCGTAGTTCTGGAGGAGCTTGAGCATGCTTTAGCCAGAGGTGCAAAGATCTATGCAGAGCTGGTGGGATACGGCGCGACAGCCGATGCATATCACATCACTTCCCCGGCAGAAGACGGAGAGGGCGCCGGAATGGCGATGAAACTTGCCATGGAGGAAGCAGACGTCCGGCCGGAGCAGATCGACTATATCAATGCCCACGGAACGAGTACACACCACAACGATCTGTTTGAGACAAAGGCGATTAAGTTCGCTCTCGGGGATGCTGCAAGGGATGTGGTAGTAAATTCTACAAAGTCCATGATCGGACATCTGCTCGGGGCAGCAGGCGGTGTGGAGTTCGTTGTCTGCGTGAAGAGTATCCAGGACGGATTTATCCATCAGACAATGGGCACTGAGAACGTGGATCCGGAATGCGATCTGAACTATGCGGCAGGCGCGCCGGTGGAAAAAGATGTGAACTATGTGCTCACCAATTCCCTTGGATTCGGCGGACACAATGCGACACTGTTGTTAAAGAAATATGAAGGGTAAGAGGTGTGCGGAATGAAAGTAGAACAGGTATTGGAACTGGTCAAAGCTGTTTCAGAGTCAGATCTTACAGAGTTTAAATATGAGGAAGACGGCGTAAAGCTTTCGCTGAAAAAGACATGCGACAAGATCGTACAGGTACAGGCTCCGGCACCCGCGCTGGCAGCGCCAGTGATTGCCCCGGCTGTTCCGGGAGCGGCTCCGGCAGCGCCCGCACCTGCAGCACCGGCGCCGGGAGCAGTTCCTGCGGCTGAAGCGGCAGAACGGGGAAGCGCAGAAAATGCGCCGGCAGGCAAGGTTGTTAAGTCGCCGCTCGTAGGCACATTTTATGCAGCTCCTTCTGAGGATGCAGAACCCTTTGTCAAAGAAGGAGACAGTGTAAAAGAGGGTCAGGTGCTTGCCATCGTAGAGGCGATGAAACTGATGAATGAGATCGAGAGCGATTTCACAGGCACGGTGACAGAGATCCTTGTTGAGAACGGTCAGGCAGTAGAGTATGGTCAGCCGCTCTTTGTAATAAGCTAGTCCGCACATGCGGCACAGACCAGGGCGCCCGTGCAGGCTGGAATGTGCGGACGGAAATGCGGAGCACATGCGGGTTGCAAATGAACAGATAAAGAAAGGTGCATGGAATTATGAACAGTTTAAATGTTGAGCAGATCCAGGAGATCATCCCTCACAGACATCCCTTCCTCCTGATCGATAAGATCGAGGATTATGTTCCGGGGGAATATGCAGTCGGATACAAAGCGGTGACATACCGCGAAGATTTCTTCAAGGGACATTTCCCGCAGAAAGCTGTAATGCCGGGAGTCCTGATCCTTGAGGCGCTCGCACAGACAGGCGCGGTCGCGATCTTAAGCGTGCCGGAGAACCAGGGAAAGATCGCGTTTTTCGGAGGCGTGCAGAAATGCCGTTTCAAAGGAATGGTATTCCCGGGAGATACTCTGAAGCTGGAGACAAAGATCATCAAGAGCAAGGGACCGGTCGGAGTAGGACAGGCGACGGCTTATGTTGACGGCAAGGCAGTCGTCAGTGCAGAGCTGACATTTATGGTAGGGGAGTAATAGAAATGATTGGAAAAGTATTGATCGCCAACCGCGGCGAGATCGCTGTCCGGATCATACGGGCGTGCCGCGAGATGGGTATTGAGACGGTTGCGGTTTATTCGGAAGCGGACAGGGAAGCGCTGCACACGCAGCTTGCGGATGAGGCGGTCTGTATCGGACCGGCGCCTTCGTCGGAGAGTTATCTGAATATGCAGAATATTATCAGTGCGACATTGATATCAGGGGCGGACGCGATCCATCCGGGATTCGGATTTTTGTCGGAGAACAGTAAGTTTGCGGAGCTGTGCGAACAGTGCAACATCACGTTTATCGGTCCAAAGTCAGAAGTGATCCAGAGTCTGGGAAATAAGTCCGAGGCAAGGAATACGATGATCAATGCGGGCGTGCCGGTGATACCGGGCAGCAAGGAACCGATTTTTGATGCAGAGACCGGAGCGCAGGTAGCGGCTGAGATCGGTTATCCGGTAATCGTCAAGGCCGCTCTCGGCGGCGGCGGCAAAGGAATGCGTGTGGCTGAGACGCCGGAGGAATTTGCGAACAGTTTTAATACAGCGCAGAAGGAAGCGCAGATGGCGTTCGGGGACAATACGATGTACATTGAACATTTTGTTCAGCATCCCCGTCATATCGAGTTCCAGATCCTTGCGGACGAACACGGGAATGTGATCCATTTAGGAGAGCGCGACTGCTCGATCCAGAGGAATCATCAGAAGATGATCGAGGAGTCCCCCTCTATCGCGTTGACACCGGAACTGCGAGAGAAGATGGGGGAGGCAGCCGTTAAGGCGGCAAAAGCGGCTCATTATACCAATGCAGGGACAATTGAGTTCCTCCTGGAGAAAAACGGGAATTTCTATTTCATGGAGATGAACACCAGGATCCAGGTGGAGCACCC
>CALWFS010000158.1 GCA_944377705.1 uncultured Mediterraneibacter sp.
CTGCCCGATCTCATCATCCGAATCCTGCTGGATCTCAAAATCCAGGTTACCCTCTCGGATATTGCGCGCCGCCTTCTGAAGCTTCGCCAGCGGGACGGATATCCCCCGGTAGATCCAGTAGATCAGAAGCCCGGTGGTCAGAAATACGATCATCAGATACATCTGCTGGATCTCATTGACCCGTTCCGGCGCAAATGTCTGCATTGCCACAGAGGTAAAGATGGTCGGCAGGATCATGACTGAGATAAAAACAATAAGAAGTTTTGTCCTGAGTTTCATTTGCAGCTCCTTTCTGTCAGAATATTCTCCTAAAAGGGGTCAGACCCCTGTTAACAGGGGTCTGACCCCTTTTGTCACCATTTTCAGAATATTCTTAATAAACAAAAGAGTCAGGCGCTTTTGAACAGTCCCCTGACTCTTTTTGCTCCATTGTGTATATTTTACAGATATTTCTTCAGTGCGTCAACCTTATCCAGGTTCTCCCACGGCAGATCCAGATCATGGCGTCCGAAGTGCCCGTACGCTGCTGTCTGTTTGTAGATCGGTCTGCGCAGGTCAAGCATCCTTATGATCCCCGCCGGGCGGAGGTCAAAGTTTTCTCTGATGATCTCCACCAGCCTGCCGTCAGAGACTTTGCCTGTTCCGAAAGTGTCTACGGAAATAGATGTAGGCTGCGCTACACCGATCGCATAAGAGAGCTGGATCTCACATCTCTTTGCAAGGCCTGCTGCCACGATATTCTTCGCCGCATATCTCGCCGCATATGCCGCAGAGCGGTCCACCTTCGTGCAGTCCTTTCCGGAAAAAGCCCCGCCGCCGTGGCGCGCCATACCGCCGTAAGTATCCACGATGATCTTGCGCCCGGTCAGTCCGCTGTCCCCGTGAGGCCCGCCGATCACAAACCTTCCCGTGGGGTTGATAAAGAACTTGGTATCCTCATCAACCATTTCCGCGGGAATGATCTCATCAAATACATATTTCTTAATGTCCTCATGGATCTGCTCCTGAGTCACGTCCGGATCATGCTGCGTGGAGAGGACAACTGCATCCAGCCTCTTCGGCGTGCCATTCTCATCATACTCTACTGTGACCTGTGTCTTTCCATCCGGGCGGAGATAGGGAAGGGTACCGTCCTTCCTGACCTCTGTCAGGCGGCGCGCCAGCTTATGCGCCATCGCGATGGGATAGGGCATATACTCCTCAGTCTCATCGGACGCATATCCGAACATCATCCCCTGGTCACCCGCGCCGATCGCCTCAATATCATCCTCTGACATTTTATTTTCCTTTGCCTCCAGCGCCTTGTCAACTCCCAGCGCAATGTCCGCTGACTGCTCGTCGATCGTTGTGATCACGCCGCATGTGTCTGCGTCAAATCCGTATTTTCCTCTCGTATATCCGATCTCGCGCACTGTGTCTCGCACGATCTTCGGGATGTCCACGTACGCCTTTGTCGTTATCTCACCCATGACCATGACCATTCCCGTCGTACAGCATGTCTCGCATGCCACGCGGCTCATGGGATCCTGCTCCATCAGGGCGTCCAGGATCGCGTCGGAAATCTGGTCGCACATTTTGTCCGGATGCCCCTCTGTTACTGATTCTGAAGTAAATAATATTTTTTCCATCTGTTTCTCCTTTCCCAAATCCGGCACATTCTCTACCGGTGTAACTTTCCTTTCTCCATCGGATCGTTTTTCGCCAGGCACTACAGCCGCGGATACAGCTGGTCCCCGCCAAACGAAAACAGCCCGCGTAAGCGGACTGTCACTCTATCACAACAATCCTCTTATTGTTCGATCACTCGCTCAGGTTGGCACCTTCCTTTCAAGGGGTTGCCGCGGCTTCACAGATCCTTTGTATCTCCACCGCTCTGAATAAGAGAAAGTCTGGTTATTTAATTTGTTATGTTCCATTAAGTGACCTTACAGCATAACTGCCGAAATGTCAATAGTCTTCCAGATATTTCCGTATTTTTCCCTTTTCCGCTCACTCCTGTCTTTCCGTAATAACGCCCTGATCGTCGATCTGTACATTTGGCGACAGGTTCTCCAGGAAATCAAACATTTCCCTCTGCTCCCCGCTGTCCTCTATATACTGTGTAGTAAATCCGGTTTGGAGACAGGGCGTAAAGGACATCTGCTCCAGACCATCCACTGATATCTCCAGGTTCAAAAGTCCTGTATACTTCGTTTCTCCATTGAACCAAAAGTCCCCCATGCTGTAGATCACCGGCTTTCCGTCCATATATTCCATTCCCTGAAGTACATGCGGATGGCCGCCCACCACGATATCAGCTCCCGCATCAAGGAATTCTTTTCCCTGCACGGTCTGATAATCCGCATACTGATTCACATCCTCCGGTCCCCAGTGAATATATGCGATCAGATAATCGCACTCCTTTGAAGCCTCTGTTATTACCTGGTCATACAGCGCTGTATCGTAAGCTTCCAATATCCCCGGAGAATCTTCACCGGCCGCAGGAGTATAAAGAGTCAGTTCTGCATTGCTCGCCGCCACGAATCCGATCTTCATCCCATTGATAATAAAGTATATCGGGCGCCCGGCTTCCTCCATATTCCTGCCCCCTCCCACATACGGGATCTGTGCTTCATCCAGATAATCCAGCGTATCCAGCATTCCTTCTTCCCCATAGTCATAGATATGATTATTCGCAAGAGACACCAGATCCGTCCCCATCTCTTCCAGCAGCGCCATGCGTTCCGGCTTTGCCCGGAATGTATAGAGCTTTCCCGCCAGCGCTTCACCGCGGTCACTCACTGTATACTCATGGTTCAGGTAAAAAATATCCGCATTTTGAGTGATATCCAGAATCTCCGGTGAAATGCACGCCTCCAGATCATTCCTCTCATCGTATTTATCGATCACGAACCCGTCCTCTTCCAGACAGAGATCCCCTGCTACAGTCACGGTCACAGTATCTTTGCCATGGCTTCCATTCCCGCCGTGAGCCTCTGAATCATTTTCATCCGCTTTCAGGCAGATCCCGTTTGATTTCGCTGTATCCGCATCCTTAAGAAGGCCCTGATATCCATCCGAGAGGACATGCATCGTGGCCCCAAGGACCTGATAAGCCTCCTCAGATGTAAAATCTCCGTCTGCCACAGCCTCCGGCAGCCCCGCTGCCATCTCTTCCGGATACTGCTCTGCCACCCACTGTGCGAAGTCATTTCCCTGATGCCCGCTGTCCTGTACTGCCGCTGTTTCCTGCACCTCTTGTCCGAGGAATTCCTCATACCCCGCGGCGATCACCTCCTTTACCTCTTCTGCCTGACGGACAGCCTGCTGTTCTTCCTGATGCCCGCGCCATGCCCTGATGCCCGTTATCACCCCGGCTGCAATAAGCACGATACATACTCCGAAGACTGCCATCCTCTGCCGCATGACCTGCCGCAGCCTCCGGCGGCGCATTTCCTCATAGTTTCTCCTGCTGTATCTTTTCCCTTCCATCTTTTATGTACTCCTGTAATATGCCTCTCCGGCACAGCCTTTCCCCGGCCTCATGCTTTCCGGGCGCCCTGCGGTCAGCTCACAGCATTGCTGTTCGCTGTCCGTTGCCCGGCAAATGTCTGCCCGTGCAAGCACGGCAGCCGCTTCCCGGGTGTATCGCACAAAAGGGCAGAACCTACGCGGCTCTGCCCTTTCTCTGTCTATCCCACTTTTAATTTGAATTTCTGGATTTCTTTCTCACTGGATACCTTCTCGATCATTCCGCCAAGGCTCTGCAGCTTCTCCTCGAACCGCTCATAACCTCTCTGAATGTATACGATATCATCCACGATCGTAATGCCATCCGCCGCAAGACCCGCGATGCAGAGAGCTGCTCCTGCTCTCAGGTCCGGCGCGCTCACCCTCGCAGCGGAAAACTTCTCTACTCCTTCTATAGTCGCCGAGTTGCCCTCGACCTTTGCCATGGCTCCCATACGCGCCAGCTCTCCGAGATATTTAAATCGGTTCTCAAAGATACTTTCCGTAATCGTGCTCGTTCCCTTCGCCAGCGCAAGGGCCACGCCGATCTGGGGCTGCATATCCGTCGGATATCCCGGGTAAGGCAGCGTCTTGACCTGCGTGCTTCTGAGGCGTCCCTTTGCAACCACGCGCACAGCATCGTCAAATTCTTCCACCTCGCATCCGATATCCACCAGCTTGGAGATCGTTGCGTCCAGATGCTTCGGGATCACATTGAGAACCGTGACATCCCCTTTTGTAGCCGCTGCCGCAAACATGAATGTTCCCGCCTCGATCTGATCCGGAATGATCGAATACTCCGTCTTATGCAGAGACTTCACGCCGCGGATCTTGATCACATCCGTGCCGGCCCCTTTAATATTTGCTCCCATGCTGTTGAGGAAATTCGCCACGTCAACTACATGAGGTTCTTTTGCCACGTTTTCCATGATCGTCAGTCCGTCAGCCATCGCCGCCGCCATCATGACATTAATGGTAGCGCCCACTGTGACCACATCAAAATAGAGATGCGTGCCTTTGAGCTTCTCTGCCTCAGCAACGATCTTGCCATGCTCGATATCCACATCCGCCCCCAGCGCCCGAAATCCCTTCAGGTGCTGGTCAATGGGCCTGCTGCCGATGTTGCAGCCTCCCGGCAGCGCCACCTCAGCGCGCCTGTATTTACCAAGCAGCGCGCCCAGCAGATAATAAGACGCCCTGATCTTCTTAATATAATCATACTCTATATTAAAATCACCGATCGAACTGCCATTAATCTTCACTGTATGGCGGTCAACACGCTGTACCATTGCCCCGATCCCGCTGATCGCTTCAATCATCACATTCACGTCATTGACATCCGGCAGATTATCGATCAGGACTGTCTCATCTGTCATGATCGCTGCCGCAAGGATCGCCAGAGCCGCATTCTTGGCGCCACCGATCTCCACTTCCCCTACCAGCGGATTTCCGCCTTTGATGATATATTGCTCCATTTTGCACCTCGATTAACATTCTGTTATCATGTGTGTACTTCATTCAGCCGAACATATTGTACCACAAAAAACGCATTTTCCAAAGCCCTATTTTAGTTTGGGTAATGTTCCCTTGTCAAGTTTTTTACGCCTTCTGCGTTTTTTTCGGCGTTTTCTCACTGCATTCAGGACATTTTCAATAGTCTCTTCAATGCGGCATCCATCCTCGCAGATCGTAACATCCGCATATTTTTCAAAGTACGGCACCCTCTCCTTCTAC
>CALWFS010000159.1 GCA_944377705.1 uncultured Mediterraneibacter sp.
GAGGCAAATGAATTCCGCAAAGTTATCGATGTAGACCTGAACGCTCCGTTCATCGTTTCCAAGGCAGTTATCCCGGGAATGATCGAGAAGGGACACGGAAAGATCATCAACATCTGCTCCATGATGAGCGAGCTTGGGCGCGAGACAGTATCCGCTTACGCTGCTGCAAAGGGCGGACTTAAGATGCTCACAAGAAACATCTGCTCCGAGTACGGCGAGTACAACATCCAGTGTAACGGAATTGGACCTGGATACATCGCAACACCTCAGACAGCTCCGCTTCGCGAGCGTCAGGCAGACGGAAGCAGACATCCGTTTGATCAGTTCATCGTATCCAAGACACCGGCTGCAAGATGGGGCAACCCGGAAGACCTTCAGGGACCGGCAGTGTTCCTCGCTTCCGATGCATCTGACTTCGTAAACGGACATATCCTTTACGTAGACGGCGGTATCCTTGCTTACATCGGCAAACAGCCGTAATCTTACGGATAAGATATCGTTTTATATAGCATAAGAATTAAGATCCAGATCATTACATCAGGGGTGCGCCGGAAGCGTGCCCCTGTGCGGTATATAAAAGTTTTCAATATTATTGTAGAAAAGGAGATAGATGTATGCTGATCGCAGCTAGGACCCATGATTACGGGAAACAGCCCATAGACCGCCTGGCAGGACTTTTAAAGTCCGAGGGGATCGACGCGGCGCAGCTCGTGCTGCCAAAGGGATTTACAGAGATCAATTCCTATGATGAAGTGACGCCTGAGATCATAGAGCGTATCCGCTCAAATTTTGAAAAAGAGGGGATAAAGATCCATATCCTCGGCTGCTATATGGATCTGGGCAATCCGGACGATGAGGTAAGGCAGAATGCCGTGGATACATTTAAAAAATGCCTTGCCTTTAATAAGACGCTGGGCGCGTCCATTGTCGGCTCTGAGACGGCGTATCCTCATCTGAACGATGAAGAGAAAAAAGTCTGGCATCCGTATATGATGGACAGTATCGCGCGCCTTGTGGAGGAGGCGGAGCGTCTGGGCGTTAATATGGCGATCGAGCCTGTGTACTGGCATCCTCTCAAAGACCTGGAGACAACAGCAATGGTCTTTGACAAGATGAACAGCTCCCGTCTGAAGATGATCTTTGATCCGGCAAATGTGCTGGAATACCCGGAGATTGACCAGGACGCTTACTGGAGACAGTGGCTCTCTGAACTTGGGGATAAGATCGAAGCCATCCATATGAAAGACTTTGTGCTCGGCGAGAACAGAGAATACTGCCCGGTGTGCCTGGGAGAAGGCGTGATACAGTACGGTGAGATCGTACGATGGCTGAAGGCAGACAAACCGGATATCGTCATTGTAAGGGAAGAGCTGGATCCGAAGACAGCGCAGAAAGATATCCGATATATGCACGAACTTTGGGAAAAATATTGATTAGGGACATACGGAATCTCAATCGGGGATGTAGTAAAATTTCATTTTACTACATCCCTGATTTTTGTAGATTTTGTTCAAATGAAATGTCATATTTTTCCATTTTGTATAAATATTATATAAATTATACTGAATCCATAGGCTTTTAATAATTTAATTGAGGAGGATATGAAAGTGAAGAAAAAGGCAAAACAACTCGGAGCGGCATTCCTGGCCGCGGCTGTGGTCCTGTCTTCGGCTCTGCCCGCGTCAGTTTCGGCGGAAGAAAATCCGCAGACTAAAGCGGGGACCGGGGAATGGAAGTTTGACTTCAACATCGAAGGCAGTGAGACAGCTGAAGGCTGGACGGGAATTACTGTCAATAAGAAAGGCGGTTCTTCCGCAACAGGATATACTTATTCCGAGGACACGGGATATGGGATCGTAGATACCGGAGCAGCAGTGGAAGGGAGAACAGAGGCTGTGGGAAATAACCCGGAATTTTCGATCCCGGAGGAAGTATATACGGACTTTGCGATCATGAAAGGCAGAGAATTCGCGGTAGATGTGAATAATGGCGTATATACGGTACAGTTTGTTATTGGATCAGTGAATTCCAATACAACGAACGTGGTGATTGAAGATAAATATGAGGGCAGCCTGAATCCCGGAAAGACCCAGTACGGAATCATGACTATAGACAATGTTGAGGTTACGGACGGTCAGATGAATATGGAATTCTCAGGAGACGGTCGTGTAAATGGTATCATCATCGGCTCCATCTCCGCCCCGCAGAATGTAAAAGCTGAGGCTGACCTGGAGCTTATGCAGGTGAACCTTTCCTGGGATGCAGTGGACGGCGCGGTATCATACAATGTGTACCGCAACGTGGGTGATGTGATCCAGAAGATTGGAAGCTCTGAGTCTGCCGGATATATTGACACAGACATAGAACTTCTGGGCAGCTATACATACACAGTAAAGGCTGTCAGCGCTACGGGGATCGAATCTGCGGCAAGCGGAGAGGCAAAAGTGATAGTGCAGGATACGTCAGCATCAGCTCCGGCAGCTCCGGCAGGAGTACAAGCGACAGTGACAGCGGATGCGACTGTCATCACCTGGGAGCCTGTGGATAATGCGGCAGAATACGAGGTATACTGGTCTGACCGCAACAGAACAGATCTGGAGGGGACAGAAGGATATGCTCTTGCGGGCAAGACCACAGATACTTCCTATACATATGAAAAATCAACACATATCAACCGCTGGTTTAAGGTGGTTGCGGTTGGAGCCGGCGGCAGATCAGAGGCATCCGAGGCTGCTGGGGCTGAGATCGGTACAGTGATCAATGCGCAGGCTGAATATGTGGACAGAGGTCTGGTTGCGGTCAACACTTCAGAAGGAGTGTTCGTAAGCTTCCGTATCCCGGGCGATGAATATGCGCAGGGGGCTTCTTACAGGATCCTCAGGGATGGCGAGGTGATCAGGGAAATCGGCTCTGGTGAGAATTCGAACTATCTGGATGCAGAGGGAACGCCTGCGTCTGAGTACAGCGTTCAGGCAGTGATCGACGGCAAGGTTTATGAGGCGTGCGATCCGGTGACGCCGTGGACTGACCAATATATGGAAGTTCCGCTTCAGAAACCGGAGCCATATCATGATGATAAACTGACCGAAGATTATGTATACGAATACGTTCCTAACGACACAAATATCGCGGACGCAGACGGTGACGGCGAGTATGAGCTTTTTGTAAAATGGGACGGGCTGTCTCATGACAATTCAGAAGAAGGCTACACTTCACCGGTATACATTGACTGCTATAAACTTGACGGAACACTGCTGTGGAGGATCAATCTTGGCATCAATATCCGTTCCGGAGCTCATTATACACAGTTCCAGGTGTATGACTTTGACGGCGACGGCAAGGCAGAAGTGATCTGCAAGACTGCTGACGGTACAGTAGATGGACAAGGCAATCCGATCGGAGATCAGACGGCTGACTATCGCTCTGTAAAGGGAGAGACATCTTCCGCAGGACTCACTTATAAAAGAGACGGATATATTCTGGACGGACCGGAGTACCTTACTTTGTTCGACGGAGAGACCGGAGCGGCGCTTGATACGATTGATTACAATCCGGGCAGGGGAGATGTAACTGCATGGGGAGATGATTACGGAAACCGTGTAGACCGTTTCCTGGCAGGTGTTGCATACCTTGACGGCGAGACGCCAAGCGCGGTCTTCGGAAGAGGGTATTATACACGCGCTGTAGTATGTGCCTACAATGTAGTGGACGATAAGCTGGTCCAGCTCTGGAAGATTGATTCTAATGATGAAGAGAGCGCTGATCTGTACGGACAGGGCGCACACTCCCTTACATCTGCGGACGTGGATGGAGACGGATGCCAGGAGGTTGTCTATGGATCTGCTACGATTGATCATGACGGAACACTTCTGTATGCGCTCAGCCAGAAAGGCGAACGCCACGGCGGACATGGAGATGCAGAGCGTGTCAGCGACTTTAATCTGAAGAACCCCGGACAGGAGATCTTCATGGTTCATGAAAATGCTCCGTGGGATGCTGGTGTTGAGATGCATGATGCCGAAACAGGCGAGTATGAGTTTGCTCTTACAACAACCGATGATACCGGAAGAGGTGCGACAGGGGATATTGATCCTAACTATGAGGGGGCGGAGTCCTGGGCAGTTGATACGAATACATGGAATTCCAGATCGGGAAGGCTTGTTTCTCAGGATGGAGAGCTGATTTCTAACACCATCCCGGCAGCGAACTTTATGATCTGGTGGGATGGGGATCTGGGAAGAGAGATCCTTGACCATACATATAATGACCAGCCGGTCTCTGTGAATATTTCCAAGTGGAACTGGGAGACAAAACAGGAAGATGTGCTCCTGGAGTCTGAAGAAGTATACTCAAACAACGGAACAAAAGGCAATCCGTGCTTCCAGGCGGACATTTTCGGTGACTGGAGAGAAGAAGCGGCGTGGAGGACAGCGGACGGAAATGCGATCCGCATTTACACGACAACAGACCTGTCAGACTACCGCCTGTACACACTGATGCATGATACACAGTACAGAACTCAGGTGGCATGTGAGGCGACAGGCTACAATCAGCCGCCGACAACCAGTTTCTATATCGGATTTGATGAGGATCTGATGAATGTGCCTGTGCCGACACTGAATATCGTCAACAACCGTCAGGGAGAAGTTGTGGAAGAGCCGGAACAGCCGGTTCTGAATACAGACGAGCTGAAAGATGCGGTCAATGCAGCGGAAGGACTTGATTCTTCTGACTATACGGCTGAGAGCTGGCAGGCGCTTCAGTCAGTTCTGGCAGCTGCGAAGGAGGCCATTGCCAATGCCTCCACTCAGGAAGAAATAGACGCCGCGTTTAACGCTCTTGCGGCAGCGCTTGAAAATCTGGAGAAGGCCGGAGCCGGTTCGGATCCGGCCCAGAAGCCGGGGAATGCCCAGGATCAGGGCCAAAACGGAACAGGCGACAAGACGGCAGATGGAGATAAGGCGGCAAAGACAGGAGATGATATTTCTGGAATCTGGATCATCGTTGCCGCGATGGCAGCCGCGGCTGTGATATTCGGCGTGGTCCTGATATACAGGAAGAAACGAAGATAAGCACTTGTAAGCAAAAAGTTCATTTAAAGGGCAGAATCCGATTGATATGCTCCCCTTTAGGTAGACAGTTGAAATAATAAAACTGTATATCTGGAGGGGAGTTTTATTATGCCTAGA
>CALWFS010000160.1 GCA_944377705.1 uncultured Mediterraneibacter sp.
GTGGACATGGGATTGAAATATGTAAACAACGATGCCTGCTATCCGTCCCTTATCGTAGTCGGACAGATCATGGACGCAATCCTGTCCGGTCAGTATGACACGGACCATCTCGCGGTCATCATCAGCCAGACAGGCGGTGGATGCCGCGCATCCAACTATATCGGATTTATCCGGCGGGCACTGAAGAAGGCAGGATATGCCCATATCCCTGTCATCTCCATCAACTTAAGCGGACTGGAGGCAAACCCGGGATTCAAAATCACTCTCCCGCTCGCTGTCCGCATTGCCTATGCAGCAGTGTTCGGCGATATTTTCATGAAATGTGTTTACCGGATGCGTCCTTATGAGGCAGTGCCGGGCACAACGAATGCAATGCACCGCAAATGGGTGAACATATGCCAGAAATTTGTATCCGAAGGATATCCGTCCCGAAGGAAATTCAAAAGGCTGTGCCGCGATATCATCAATGATTTTGACAATATCGAGACACTTGACATCAAAAAGCCCCGCGTAGGCGTGGTTGGCGAGATCCTCGTAAAATTCCTTCCGGCGGCCAACAACCACCTGGTAGATCTGCTTGAGGCAGAGGGCGCAGAAGCAGTTGTACCGGACCTCATCGACTTTATGCAGTATTGTTTCTATAATCAGAACTTCAAGGTGTCCCACCTTGGATTCAAGAAGTCAAAAGCGCTGATCGGCAACCTGGGCATCAAGGCAGTGGAATGGCTGCGTGCCCCGGCAACAAAGGCATTTGCCGAGAGTAAGCATTTTGATCCTCCGGCACACATTAATGATCTGGCAAAGATGGCATCTGAGATCGTATCTATCGGAAACCAGACCGGAGAAGGATGGTTCCTCACCGGTGAGATGCTCGAGCTGATCCACAGCGGCGCAGGTAATATCGTGTGTACACAGCCGTTTGCCTGCCTGCCTAACCATGTAGTCGGGAAAGGTGTCATCAAAGAGCTGAGAAGGCTTCACCCACAGTCCAATATCGTTGCGATCGACTTCGATCCGGGCGCAAGTGAAGTAAACCAGCTTAACAGGATCAAGCTGATGCTGTCCACAGCATTTAAAAATCTGGAAGCGCAGGAGTAAAAGATATAAGAAATCCCAGATCTATGAGTTTAAGGATTCACAGATCTGGGATTTTTATAATTTACGAATCGGAATGTCTCTGCGCTGTCTGTAACCTGTCATTGCAGATTTATACTCCGCTCGCGCCATAGTTAGCCAGAACCCTCGCGGAAGGATCGTCTACATCACAGCCTTCCCATTCTTTGTTCGGCATCCAGAAGTCCGTGATCATCTGTGACTGCCCCGGATAATATTTTTCAAATATCTCTCTGTACATCAATGACTCTTTCGTAAACGGAGCGGCATGTTCATACCGGGATGCTTTTTTTCTGAACTCCTCCTCCGTGTACAATGTCTCAGCATATTCTTTCAGGTCATCTACCATGGAATGCCCGACTGCATCTGAGAAAGCCGCCTTTTCTCTCATGAGGATGTCATAAGGCAGATAATCCCCTTCAAACGCATGACGTAGCAGGTATTTCCCCTTGTTGTACACATTCATCTTCATCGCCGGATCCAGGCTCATAACATAGGAGGCAAAATCCAGATCGCCAAACGGCACTCTTGCCTCCATGGAATGGACGCTGATGCATCTGTCCGCGCGCAGTACGTCATACATATGAAGCTCATGGATACGCTTCACGGATTCTGCCTGGAACGCTTCCGGAGAAGGCGCAAAATCCGTATACTTGTATCCGAAGAGTTCATCTGATATCTCTCCGGTCAGAAGGACCCGAACATCCGTTGTCTCATGGATCGCTTTACAGATCAGATACATGCCCATAGACGCGCGGATCGTAGTGATATCAAAAGTTCCGAGAGCTTTAATGACCTCGTCAAGGGCGGAAATCACCTGTTCCCTTGTGATGATCACTTCTGTATGCTCGCTGCCGATATAGTCCGCCACCTCTTTTGCATATTTCAGGTCAATGGCATCCTTATCCATTCCGATGGCAAAAGTGCGTATCGGTTTCTTCAGCAATTTTGCCGAGACAGCGCACACAAGGGACGAATCCAGCCCGCCGCTCAGGAGAAATCCAAGAGGCGCATCCGCATCCAGCCTTTTTTCAATGCCTGCGGTCAATTTCTCACGGATCTTCCTGCATGCTGTCTCCAAGTCATCTGTGCACACTTCCTTCACTTCTGTGATATCTCTGTAACAGATAAATTCTCCGTCCATATAATAATAGCCAGGCGGGAAAGGCATGATCTTTTCTGCCAGTCCCACAAGATCTTTTGCTTCGCTGGCAAACAGAATATCGCCGTTGTCATCATATCCGTAGTACAACGGACGAATCCCGATCGGGTCTCTCGCCGCAACATAAGAACCCGTCTCACCGTCATAAATCACCAGGGCATACTCCGCATCAAGCATGGCGAACATCTCTGTGCCATATTCCTCATAAAGCGGGAGCAGGATCTCACAGTCACTGCCGCTTTCAAAAGTATACCCCTTCTTTAAAAGTTCTTCCCTGATCCTGCGGAATCCATAGATTTCCCCATTGCATACTACCCAGCGGTTTTTCCTGGAAAAAGGCTGCATTCCAGCCGATGTAAGTCCCATGATAGAAAGCCTCTGAAATCCCATGATCCCATTGCCGGTCTCTATCACTCTCATATCATCAGGCCCACGAGACTCCGTGCGCTTAAAACATTCCATAAAACATTCCATATCAGCTTTATCGGAACACCAGGTCATAATTGAACACATAAATCACCATCTCCTCTCATTTCTCAACAGGAAAACCTGCATGTGCAGAATAAATAAAAAAAGAGAGAGCTGTCCCCTGTTATAGGTTACAGCTCCCTTGCCATCTCCTGTCAATGGAATTATTATAGAGCATACTCTGTTTGTATGTCAATCTTTTTTTACACTCCAAGCCGATAAAGATAAAAGCATCCTCCAAACAGCCCCAGTATCAGACCCGCATATCCGCCGGCACAGATCAGGTCCGCAAGCGCGGTCATCATATCGGCACCTGTAACAGAACAGACAATCAGCCCTGCCGCAATACCTGCCAGTGTCCACAGCACGATCAGTACAGGCAGAAATATAGATACTGCATGACCGTTATCCGCATATTTCGTGATCAGTTTCCATAATCCTTTGTACATCATCCATTTCCCCTTTACTCTAATGTATCTTCTTTTGAATACATTATAATCAGGGGATGTAAATCTTATCCGAAAAGAAAAGAAAAATTTGTGTAAAAATTTTCTTTATAGAATCATAGAACCTGCTTCTCCGGGTGATTCAGCAATCATTTCCGCCCCCGCTGCTTCCAGTTCCTCCCGGCTGCCGTATCCGTACAGTACGCCCAGACTGTGCAGTCCGGCCTTTTCCGCGCCGATCATGTCATGCGAACGGTCGCCGATCATGACCGCACTCTTTCTCTCCTCGGCGGTAATCCCGCATGAATCGATCACATATTCGATCACCTCATACTTATCTGTCCTTCTGCCATCCATACATGCACCGCCAATAAATTCAAAATATTTTGCAAAATCAAAATGCTCCGCAATCTGCCTTGCAAATTTTTCCGGCTTTGACGTTGCCATAAGGACGCGTACCCCGCCTTCTTTAAGGCGTTCCAGCAGCTCAGGCACCCCTCTGTACACACTGTTCTCAAAGATGCCTTTCTCTGTATAATATTCCCGGTATGCTTCCACCATTCGCATGCTCTCCACATCATCCAGCCCGCACACTGCCTGAAACTGTTCTTTCAACGGAGGACCGACGAATGCGCGCAGTATTTCCTCGTCCGGAACAGGAAGTCTGTATTTTTCCAGCGCATAGCGGATACTGTTGACAATACCCGGACCGGAATCCGTGATCGTGCCGTCCAGATCAAAAAGTGCGATTTTATACTTCATGATACTCTCCTCTCTGTCAGAAACTGCGGATGTGATCTTCCTCCTCGCTTTCGGTCTTGATCACTTTTCGAATGGTCACATAATACCCAAAATCATCATTTACTTTCACATACACCCGGTCGCCCTCCCTGTGCCCCAAAAGCGCCTTGCCAATGGGGGACTCAATACTTATCATACCATTTAGGGAACTTCCGCGTATGGACGTCACGATGCGGTATGTCTCTACCTCATCGTCATCCTCACAATAAACCTCAACCGTGTTGTTCAGTCCCACCTCGTCAGCTTTTGAGCGGTCTTCCACAATGACCGCGGTCCTGAGAAGCCTCTCCAGATACCGTATCCGGCTCTCATTTCGGTTCTTCTCCTTCTTCGCCGCGTGATACTCAAAATTCTCACTCAGATCTCCGTGGGCGCGCGCCTCCTTCACTGCCTCGATCAGCTCTTTTCGCTCCACCAGCTTGCGGTGTTCGATCTCCGCCCGGATCTTCTCCACATCGCTCTTTGTCAGCCTCTCACCCATTACCATCTCTCCTTCAGCCTATCTCCTTCACCCCGCAGTACAGAGACAGAGGCGCGGTCAAATCCGTGCCTCTGCCTTTTTGCTGTCGCTTATCAGTGATAAATCTTATTTTGCCAGCAGGGATTTCCCTGTCATCTCCTTCGGCTGCTCCATACCCATCAGCTCGATCAGGGTGGGCGCGATATCCGCCAGGCAGCCGCCTTCTCTCAACTTATAAGAAGGATCTGCATTGACAAGAATAAACGGAACCTGATTCGTTGTGTGAGCGGTAAAGGGCTCGCCGGTCTCCTCGTCTATGAGCTGCTCTGCGTTTCCGTGGTCCGCACAGATGAACATCTGACCATCCACTTCTCTGATCGCGTCAACTGCTCTTCCCACACACTTGTCAACAGCCTCTATTGCCTGGATCGCCGCTGACTCAACTCCGGTATGTCCGACCATATCCGGGTTTGCAAAATTGATGATGATGACGTCGTATTTTCCGGACTTGATCGCCTCCACCAGCTTATCGCATACCTCGTATGCGCTCATCTCCGGCTTCAGGTCGTAAGTCGCAACCTTCGGGGATTTCACAAGGATCCTGTCCTCTCCCGGATTCGGCTCCTCCACGCCGCCGTTAAAGAAGAACGTAACATGTGCGTATTTCTCTGTCTCCGCGATACGAGCCTGCTTCAGCCCGCGGGCTGCCAGGAACTCGCCGAACGTGTTTGT